>JBOGNW010000067.1:0-3183 GCA_050747425.1 Candidatus Acidiferrales bacterium | reverse complement strand
ATGGCACTGAAACTTCCGGTTTACATGGACAACCACGCCACCACGCCGGTGGACCCGCGGGTGGTGGAAGCAATGCTGCCCTACTTCACGCAGCAGTTCGGCAACTCCGCCTCGCGCAACCACCCCTTCGGCTGGGAAGCCGAGAAGGGGGTGGAGAACGCCCGCGAGCAGATTGCCCGGCTGATCAACGCCACCACCAAGGAGATTATCTTCACCTCCGGCACCACCGAGTCCGACAACCTGGCCATCAAGGGCGTGGCGGAGATGTACCACGAGAAGGGCAACCACATCATCACCTCGGTCATCGAGCATAAGGCGGTGCTCGATACCTGCAAGCGCCTGGAGAAGTACGGCTACCAGGTGACCTATCTTCCGGTCGGGAAGGACGGTTTGATCGATCTCGACGAGCTGCGTGCCGCCATCACCGATAAAACCATCCTCATCACCATCATGTCCGCCAACAACGAAATCGGCGTGCTACAGCCCATCGAAGAGATCGGCCGCATCGCCAAGGAACGCAAGGTGCTCTTCCACACCGACGCCACCCAGGCGGTGGGCAAGATTCCCTTCGACGTCCAGAAGCTCAACGTGGACCTGGCCTCGCTCTCCGCCCACAAAATGTACGGGCCCAAGGGCGTGGGCGCGCTCTACGTCCGGCGCAAGAACCCGCGCGTGCAGGTGGCGCCCATCATTGACGGCGGCGGGCACGAGCGCGGCATGCGCTCGGGCACGCTCAATGTCCCCGGCATTGTGGGCTTCGGGGCCGCGTGCGAAATCGCTTACAAAGAAATGCCCCAGGAGATGGAGCGGATGCGGCGCCTGCGCGACCGGCTCAAAGACAACCTCTTCAGCCGGCTCGACGAGGTGTACATCAACGGCTCCATGGCCCACCGCCTGCCCAACAATATGAACATTAGCTTTGCCTACGTGGAGGGAGAGTCGTTGCTGATGGGCATCAACGACGTGGCGGTCAGCTCCGGCTCGGCCTGCACTTCGGCCACGCTGGAGCCGAGCTATGTGCTCAAGGCCCTGGGGGTAGGCGAAGACTTGGCCCACACCTCCATCCGTTTCGGACTCGGCCGCTTCAACACCGAAGAAGAAGTGGACTACGTGGCCGACCGGGTGGTGGAGACAGTGAGCCGCCTGCGCGAGCTCTCCCCGCTCTACGAAATGGCCAAAGAGGGCGTGGACCTCAAGCAACTGCAATGGAAGGTGGACTAGGGGAGGATTTGAGCTTCGAGATGGGAGATTTCAAAGGAGAGGATAGATGTCATACAGCGACAAGGTGCTCGATCACTACAAGAACCCGCGCAACGTCGGCAGCCTGCCCAAGGACGACCCCAAGGTGGGCACCGGCCTGGTCGGTGCGCCGGAGTGCGGCGACGTAATGAAGCTGCAGATGCGCATCAACCCGGAGACCGAGGTCATCGAGGACGCCAAGTTCAAGACCTTCGGCTGCGGGTCGGCCATCGCCAGCTCCTCGCTGGCCACCGAGTGGGTGAAGGGGAAGACGGTAGAAGAGGCCTTGACGATCAAGAACACCGACATCGTCAAGGAGCTCAGCCTGCCCCCGGTGAAGATCCACTGCTCGGTGCTGGCCGAGGACGCCATCAAAGCCGCCGTCTCCGACTTCCGGCGCAAGCAGGGCACGCAGCCCGAAAGCGCGCCGGCTACGCCGGCAACCGCCTCGGCGGACTAAGCCGGGAGCGGCCACCGGCGCTCGGCGAGCGACTGCCGAGCCGGAGCAAGAAACATGGCGGAAACTACAGTGCAATTGAGCGAGCGGGCCATCCACCGCATTCGCGAGCTGGTGGGCAAGGAGAAGCTGCCGCTCACGGCCGGCTTGCGCATGGCCGTGCAGGGAGGCGGATGCTCGGGGCTGACCTACGCGGTGCGCTTCGAAAGCCAGCCCACCCCGCGGGACAAAGTGATTGAGTTCGGAGAGGGCGTGCGGGTTTTTGTCGACCCCAAGAGCCTGATCTACTTGGCCGGGACGGTTCTCGACTACAAGAACGAACTGATCCAGCAAGGGTTCGTCTTCGAGAACCCCAACGCCAAGAAGGGCTGCGGCTGCGGCGCCTCCTTCTCGGCCTAGGGTCGCCTTTTCAGCACCAGTGGGGCCTGCCTGCGGTAGGCAGGTAAGGTTGGCGGCGGGCACGCCAACCTTTTTTTGTGGGCGCTAAGGGGTAAGAAATGACAGAGAAAACCACAACCAAAGAAAAAGGAGCGGCAGCGACCGGCGCCGCCCGGGCGTGCTGGGATTGCGCGGCGGCATTGGGTCTGGACCATTTCTGCTCGGTCTGCGGAAAGATTCAGCCGGCGCTGCCCGGCGCGGATTATTTCAGCTTCTTCGGGCTGCCGCGCAAACTGCAAGTGGACGCGGCGGCGCTCGAGCGTCAGTTTCACCAATTGAGCTGGAAGCTGCACCCGGACAATTTCCATCGCGCCTCCACCTACGAGCAGGAGCTGAGTCTCGAAAAAACTGCCACCTTGAACGACGCCTACCGTACGCTGCGCGACCCGGTGGCCCGAGTCGAGTACCTGCTGGGCCTTGAGGGTGTCCGCCGCGAGGGAGACATCAAGCAACAGGCCCCGCCCGACCTTTTGGCTGAAGTTTTCGAGCTGAACGAGTATCTCGAAGAGCTGCGCGCCGCCAAACGCTCGGGCGGCGACGCCCGCGAAATGGAAGAGTTGCGCCATCGGCTCGAACAAGCCCGCGAGAGTTTCCAGGAAAAGATGGACGGAGTGATGGCGGAACTCTCGGCGCAGTTCAGCCGCTGGGATGGGCTCAGCGACACCGCCGGCCGAAAGGCGGCCTTGGAAGCGATGAGCGAAATCCTCAACCGGCATTCTTACATACGCAATCTGGTTCGGAACGTAACCGACGAATTGGAAGAGTAGCGACGATGGGCAGAATGGTTGGCATCGATTTGGGCACCACCTACAGCCTGGTGGCCACCACCGAGGCGGGGACGCGCCGGCCACGCTGCCTGCCGGATGAGCGGGGGCGGGCCCTGGTGCCCTCGGTGGTGTCGCTCGACGCCGACGGGACGCTGGTAGCCGGCTGGCCGGCGCGCGAGCGGCTGCTCATCCAACCCGGGCGCACCGTGTATTCGGTGAAGCGGCTGATGGGCCGCGGCGTCGACGATGTGCAGGAAGAGCTCAAGCTTTTCCCCTTTCGCG
>JBOGNW010000066.1:0-9940 GCA_050747425.1 Candidatus Acidiferrales bacterium | reverse complement strand
AGGTGGTGGGCTGTGCTCCACTAGTGGAGAACATCGCGACCTTGATCGAGCCGCCGGCAAGTTCCCTGTCGGAGGCGGATTGGATTGCGGCAATCCTTAAGCGGTCCGGTTGTGAACTACTGCTTGACCTCCACAACGTATACGCTAACGGTCTCAATCACGGCTATGACCCACGCGACTTCTTGCAACGAATTCCGCCGGAGCGTATCCGGGCAATTCATCTTGCGGGTGGGAAATGGATCCCGTCCCCGGGTGGTGGTCGGCGCCTTCTCGACGATCACCTCCACGACGTTCCAGGTGAGGTTTATCATCTCTTAGAGGAAGTCGCGGCAGTTGCGCCGAATCCCCTTACGGTGATCCTCGAGCGGGATGGCTGCTATCCCTCCATGCAAGACCTGTTGAGCGAACTGGGACGGGCGCGAGCGGCCCTCGGCCGTGGCCGAGTTCGGCAGACCCAATCAGCTGAGATGGCACTATGAGCGCACCAGCGTTCGAGGCATTTCTCGCAAGAGTTTATGTCGATCCCAGGGCGCGGGCAAAGTTCCGCTTAGACCCGCACGGGGAGGCTAAAAAGGCGGGGCTAACAGAAGAGGAGTGTGACGCTTTGCAAAGAATAGATTGGGATGGACTGGAGCTAGCGGCGCAAAGTTTTGCTCGAAAACGCCGCGTGAAGCAGCAGCACTATAGATGGATTTACGGTCGCCGCTGGCTAGCCTGGTGGAGGCAGTTTTTCGGTCGAATCCAAGGCAGCCTCGGCTGAGAAAAAACACCCAGTTTGGCACCTTCTCCTCAGTTTTTCGAGGCCAGCTAATTCCGCTCCCACGGTTTTCGCTATCCTGCTAAGACTGCCGCTTTTCAGGGGGAACAAAGGAAGTGCCTCAGGCGACCAGCCTGTCGACGTGAAGCACAATTTCTTGGAACGAACTCTTGGAACTGGAAATGATTTCTGTGGCCCCGAGGCCTTCCAAGATTTCGGCGAACTCGTCGACGTAACAGAGCACGATAATGGGAGCTTGTTTGTTGCGCTCCCGGGCGGCAAATCTTGTGGGAAATTTGAAAAAGGGGCTTTCCAAAGGGTGTGGTTTTGCCAAGCCCCAACAATGCGGTCATTCCGTGCAGGAGATCGGTAGGTTACAGTCCAGCTTTCAAAAACCCTTTTGGAACCCCTTGCCGCAGGCAGGCTAGCGGGGGGCGTAGAGGTCGCGGTAGAAGCGGTAATTTCGCATTACAACGTAAACAAACTCGCGGGTCTGGCCGACGGGAATGCTTTCGACAAACTCGGCCGGGTCGGTCGTGGCGCTTCGCGTCCCCCATTCTTCCACCCGCGTCCCGCCGGCGTTGTAGGCGGCCAATGCCTTCTCCACGCTCCCCCCAAACCGCGCCAGGAGTTGCGCCAGGAAGCGAGTGCCCAACTGGATGTTCAGCTCCGGCTCATACAGCCGGCTCTCGGGCAGTGCGCGCCGCCGGGCCAGTTGCCGCGCCGTCCCCGGCATCAACTGCATCAACCCGTAGGCGCCCGACGAAGACAGGGCGTCGGCTTCAAAGCGCGATTCCTGGCGAATCAGCGCCGCCACCAGGTAGGGGTCGAGCTGTTGCCGGCGCGCCTCGCGCTGGATCACTTGCCAGTAGGGCCGCGGAAACATCATCTCCCAGGCGTCGCGCGGCATCTCTTCCAGCTCGTAGCGCCAGTAGGCGGGAAAGGCGTCGTTGAGCAGTTCCGTGGCCCGGGCGTATTTCTCCTGCACGAGCGCCAGGCGCGCCCGCGCCACGGCCAGGTCGGGATGCGGCGACTGCCGGGCGGCCGATTCCAGCTCCTCGTCAGCCAACTCCCACAGCGCCAGCCGCTCGAGCGCCGCCGCCTTCTCGGCCGCGCTGTGGAGCGCCGCCGGCAGCTCGCTCCTCTCGGGCCGCTCGCGGCCTAAGCTCAACTTGCTGGCCCACTCGGGCAAGGCGGCGTCGCTCCCCGCCGGGGCGCCCGCGGCGCGCTTGTCCAGCCGCTCCGCCTGCTGGGTGAAGTAATCGCGCGGGGCCCACTCGCGCAACAGGGTGAGCAACCGCTCCGCCAGCCCGCGTTCGCCCGCGGCCAGCGCTAGGCGCGCCCGCCAGAAAAGCGCCCGCGCCAGAAACGGCGAATCCGGGAAGCGCTCGAGGTGCTCCTCGATGAGGGTGGTGGCCGCCGCCGTCTCCCCGGCGCGGTAGGTAAGCCAGGCGAGCTTCCAGTGCGCCTCGGCCGCGTCATTCCCCGCCAGCCATATGTCGGAAATACGCCGAAAATACGCCTGCGCCCGCCCGATGTCGCCCTCTACATTGGCCGTATTCCCCGCCGCCATCACCCCCCTCCGATACCAGTCGGAGGTGGGGAAGGTGGAGGCGAGAAAAGCGAGCTCGGCGTCGGCGGCGACGTAGTCGCGCGCGCGCAGGGCGCAGCGGGCGCGGGAGGAATGGAACTCAGCGACGAGCGCGCCCACGGAGTCGGGGCCGATTTTGGAAAGCTCCTGGCAGGCGGCGTCGGGCGTGCCGAGTTCGTAGAGAGCGATGGCGGCGCGCACGCGGGCTTCCGAGCGGGTCGGCTCGCTCGAGCGCACGCTCAAATCCACGTAAGCGGAGCGCGCCCCCCGGTAGGCGCCCAGCGCCCAGAGCTTTTCGGCGCGGGTGCGCCGCAAGGCTTCGCTTGGCGAGGGAAACTGCGCTTTTAGCTCCGCGCGCAGCTCTGCCACCAGCGCGTTGGCCGGCTCAGCCTCCGGACTCAGCGGGAACTCGTAGTAAACGCGCATAAGAGTTTCGGCGGCCGCGACGTCCCGCTGCGCTTTTCCCAGAGCCAAGAGCAGGGCCGGGCGGCTCGCGAGCTCGGGCTGCTGATTCAGCCACTCCACCGCTTCGTGGGGACGTCCGGCGCGCACCAGCAAGTCGGCGCGCAGGACAGCGGCGGACTCTTCCAGCGTGGTGCCGGCGAAAGAAAACTCCTCCAGGGCACGCAGGGCCATCTCGAGCAGTCCCAGTTCCCCTTCGGCCTCGGCTTCGTAAAAAACGGCGTAGTCGGCCAGCCACTGACTCGAGCGGGCGATGCGGAACCAGTGGCGCGCGTCGCCCCAGCGCTTCTGCTTGCGGTCAGCCTGGCCCAAGGCAAAAGCGGCTTGCGCGCTCAGCTCACTCTCTTTGAATTCTTCGACGAAGCGCTCCAGACGGCGGTAGTTGTCAGCGGATCCGTCCCGTCGCAAGGCGCGGGCCGACCGGGAGAGCTGCTCACCGGGGTTGTCCTCGCTGGCAGGGGCGGCCATCGCCAGCGCGCCACCGGCCAGCAACACCAGTAGACCGACAAACGCTTCGAGACGCACACGAGGGACGAAGGAACGACAGAAGAAGGAGCCGCGGACGCTACCCGCGCGGCGGGGTGGGATAGGGATAGTCGCCGAGGGCACTGGGGTCGTTTCCCGCCAGGGCGCTGACCAACTCGTCGTAGAGGTAGTCAACATTGTGGCCAGCAATTTTCTCAAAACGCTTGTCGTAGAGGGCCTTCGATTTATCAATCTCATCCTTGAAGCGTCGGTAGAGGTCGCGGCCCTGCCGGCCCTTCTGGACTTCGTCTTTCTTATACATGAAAAGTTCCTGGACGGTGACCTTGGCGAAGCGCCTGGCTTTCTTGTGAAGCTGCTGAAGCTCGTCGGGGAGCGAGTCAACGTCCACGGGAGCTGCTGGAGCGGGTTCAACGGCGGGCTCAGGGGTGAACGCTTCCTCGGGTGGCGGAGGCGCTTCCAGGACGGGGGCAGCTTCTTCGACGGGTGCGGGAGCTTCCTCAACGGGAGGCGCGGCTGGCGCCACAGGCGGAGCCGCCACAGCAGGCGCGGGCGCCGCCTGCATCGGAGCGGGCATAGCCGCCACGCCCGTCCATTGCGCGGAAACGCCGACAAAGCGGAGCACGGTTTCAATCGAAGCGGCCAGCGCGGCACCGGCGGCCTGCATGTGCATCAAGGGCGGCAAGAGAGCGACGAATCGGTCTGTGGCTCCCTGGTTTTCGGCGTCGGTCAGGGTCTGCTTGACCTGGTCGAAGGAGCCCTGCACTTCCCCGAGCTGCCGCTGGAGGGTGCCCAGCGCCTCCGACAAGGCTCGCGCTACCGCCTGCTGTACAGCGGGGTTGTCAGCCATCCGTTTCGCCCTCACTCCTCACGCGGCATACAAGTTTTTTGAGATTATCAAGAAGCTTGCCGGGAGTGTCAAGCGTTGCGTGCGCGCGGCCCTTCGACTCGTCCCGCGGCTGCGGGACTCGCTCAGGGCAATTTTTCGCGGCAAAGCGCGAAAAATTGGAGGCGGCGGGAGTCGAACCCGCGTCCGAAAAGCCTTGCGGCCAGGAGCCTACATGCGTATCCCGTTCTCTGGTTTGGCGGCCACGGTGAGGAACGGGCAAGAGCCCGCAGCCGCTAGCCTGATTGGTTTCGCTGCCGACGGCCTCAGGCGGTGGCCGTCGTCGCTAGCCCGCTAGGTTGACGCCCTGGCCACAGCCGCGGGCTGCCGCGGTAGGACGCGCTACTTAATTAAGCAGCGAGAGCCAACTGTGTGTTGGCAGTTCTGTTTTTCCACGCGATTGCGGGCACGTGGAGCCCGGCATGCCTCCTGGGCGCTCCGGCTTCCGTCGAAACCGTTTCGCCCCCATTGAAGCTCGGCACTACTAAGGGTAACAGGGAAGAAGCGCCGGAGCAAGCCGCTAGCAGAGGCACGGAGGACACGGAGAGCAGACACTTCGGCTTCTCTCAGTGCAAGCAAGAATGTCTGCCCCACCAGAGGGCGAGAAGAGCCGCAACGTCGGCTGGTCGTCGCCACCACCAACCCTCTGCTATAATCGCGGAGCGCCCATGCCCAACTTTATCCGCACCGACCGCCGCGGCGCCGACGAGCTGCGCCGCGTGAAGATAACGCCGGAGTTTATTCCCACGGCGGAAGGCAGCGTGCTGATCGAAGTGGGCTCGACGCGGGTCATCTGCGCCGCCTCGGTTGACGACAGCGTGCCGCATTTCCTCAAGAACAGCGGCCGCGGCTGGATTACCGCCGAATACTCGATGCTGCCCCGCGCCACCACGCACCGCACCCCGCGCGACGCGACGCGCGGGCGCCAGGCGGGCCGCTCGCAGGAAATCCAGCGGATGATCGGGCGCTCCCTGCGGGCCATCGCGCGCCTGGACGCGCTGGGCGAGCGCACCATCACCCTCGACTGCGACGTTATCCAGGCCGACGGCGGCACGCGCACCGCCGCCATTACCGGCGCCTACGTCGCACTGGGCCTCGCCTGCCAGCGGCTGATTGACCTCCGCATCCTACGCTCGCTGCCGCTCACCGATTCGGTCGCCGCTACCAGCGTCGGCCTGGTGGACGCCGTGCCGCTCCTCGACCTCAGCTACGAAGAAGACTCGCGCGCCCAGGTGGATATGAACGTGGTGATGACGGGCGGGGGGCGCCTGGTCGAAGTCCAGGCCACCGCCGAAAGCGCGCCCTTCTCTCAAGACGACCTCGAGCGGCTGCTGGGGCTGGCCCGCGGCGGCGTCCGCCACCTGCACGAAAAACAGCAGGAAATTCTCCAGTTCAATTTTGCCCAACCCTGAAACTGCCAAGGCTCCCAGGGAGGCTGAGATGACCACACACCGAGCGCTACTGTGCGTGGTGGTGCTGCTGGCGGCTGTAGCGTGCAGCGGAATTACCGCGCAGACCCTTTTTGCGCCGGCGCCGCACTCGCCCTTTCGCGCCGGCACTGAGCCTACGGACATCGCGGCGGGTAACGTCAATGGCGACCGGCATCCCGACCTCGTCATTGCTAACACTGGCAGCAACGACATGACGGTGCTGCTCGGGGACGGGCACGGCGACTTCCGCCCTGCGCCCGGCTCGCCCTTTGCGGCGGGGAAAGCCCCGCACATGCTGGCTCTGGGGAATTTCAACGGCGATAGGCACCTGGATGCGGCGCTTACCAGCCACGATAGCAACAGCGTGGTTGTGCTGCTGGGCGACGGCCGCGGGAGTTTTGCGCCCGCGCCCGGCTCGCCCTTCATTTTCCTCAATACCTCGAACCCGCACAACCACGGCGTGGCGCTGGGCGACGTGAACGGCGACGATCACCTCGACATCACGACCGCCAACCAGAACGACGCCAGCATTTCCGTGCTGCTCGGCGACGGCCGCAGCGGCTTCGCTCTCGCGCCCGGGTCGCCCTTTCGCGTTGGCCGCGACCCCTACCCCCACGCGCTGGGCGACGTGAACGGCGACGGCTCGCTCGACATCGCCAACCCCAACGTGCGCGGCAACAGCGTTTCCGTGCTGCTGGGCGACGGCAAGGCCGGCTTCGCGACTGCGCCCGGCAGCCCTATCGCCACGCTGGCGCGGCCCTACTTCACGGCGCTCGCCGACGTGGACGGCAATCGCACGCTTGACTTGCTGGTCTCCCACGACGACACCACTCAATTCACAATTCTTCTCGGCGATGGGCATGGCGGATTCCGCCCCGCGCCCGGCTCGCCCATGGATGGCGGCAACCGCGGGCACCGAATCCGCGTGGGCGACGTCAACGGCGACGGGCGGGCGGACTTTGTGACCGGGGTTAACGGCGACGCGGTGGCTGTGCTGCTCGGTAATGGCCGCGGCGGGTTCGCGCCGGCGCCTGGCGCGCCGTTTGCGGTGGGCCGCGGCCCCTGGTCGGTGGCGCTGGCTGACCTGAACGGCGACGGGCGGCCCGACGTGGCCAGCGCCAACAGCGAAGGCAACAACGTCACGGTTTTGCTCAACCAGCGCTGAGCCTTCCTCTGCTTCCCCTCTGCGACTCTGTGGTAAATTCGTTTTCCACCCGTGGCGTCGCGCCTCTATCTCGCCTCGTCGAACCGCGGCAAACTGCGCGAGCTCGGGGCGCTGGCCGAGCCTGAAGGCTTTGAACTGGTTCTGCTGTCGGATTACGACCGCCTGCCTCCCCACCCGGAGGACCACGCCAGCTTTGCGCTGAACGCCCTCGACAAGGCGCTCTACTACAGCCAGGCCAGCGACGGCCTGGTGGTGGCGGATGATTCGGGATTGGTCGTGGACGCGCTGGGCGGGCGGCCGGGAGTGCGCTCGGCGCGCTACGCCGGCCCGAGCGCCACGGACGAGGACAACAACCGCAAGCTCCTCGAAGAACTTCGCGGCGTGCCGGAGGAAAAACGCTCGGCGCGCTTCGTATGCGTCCTGGCGTTGGCGCGGGAAGGGCGAGCGCTGGCGCTTTTTTCGGATTTCTATGAAGGCAGAATTCTCGAGGCTCCCCGCGGCCGCGGCGGCTTCGGTTACGATCCGCTCTTTCTCATCCCCTCGTTAGGCCGGACGGGGGCCGAGCTTTCTCCGCAAGAAAAGAATCGTTGGAGCCATCGCGGCAAGGCATGCGCGAAACTGCTCGCTTACCTGCGGCAGCAGTCATCGGCGCGCGGGTAGGAGACATTTTTGTCCGTCCAGCCCTGTGCTATAGTTGAGCCTTCAACGACGTGCTGCGGCTGCTTGGCGGCTGAGTCCGTTCCAACTGGAGAAGGGGCCGCGATGTCCTACGCCAACAATTCGCTGTGGCCGTGCCCGTTGGAACGGCCCTAGACGCAAGCTCCATGGCCGAAGCCGCGGCGCACCCTCGCTTTCCCCTTCCCGTGGGCTTTCGCCGGGTCAAGAACGCACGTAAGCTCCCGCTGAAAATTCGTCTGCGCAAGATTTTGCAGCGCCTCGACGCCGCCTACCCGCGGGCGCAGTGCGCGCTGGCGCACCGGAATCCGCTCGAACTGCTGGTGGCAACGATTCTCTCCGCGCAGTGCACCGACGAGCGCGTCAACCAAGTCACCGGGCCGCTCTTCCAGAAGTACCGGACGGCCAAAGATTTCGCCTACGCCGACCCGCGGCAGTTCGAGCGGGAAATCCGCCCCACGGGATTCTTTCGCGCCAAGACCCGGTCCATTCTGGGCGCGGGCAAGCTGCTGGTGGAAAAATTTAGCGGCCAGGTGCCACGCACTATGGACGAACTGCTGGAGCTGCCGGGCGTGGCCCGCAAAACCGCTAACGTTGTACTGGGCACGGCGTACGGCGTTGCCAGCGGCGTGGTGGTGGACACCCACGTTACTCGCCTGGCGCGGCGCCTTGATCTCAGCCGCCAAGAGGATCCTAAGAAAATCGAGCAGGATTTGATGAAGATCGTTCCCCAGAAAAAATGGATCGAGTTTTCCCACCAGTTGATTTGGCACGGGCGATTGGTGTGCCAGGCGCGCAAGCCCCGTTGCCTGGAGTGCCCGGTGGAGGACCTCTGTTACTCAAAAGAAAAAACCGTTTGACAACCTTGCAACCGGCCGGGATTCTCTCTGGACGCTGGCGGGGTCTCGCGCTATAGTTTCGCCCGTCCCGGCTCCAACCGCTCTTTTCCAGGAGGCTGACGGCGATGGAACTGCTGCCCGGCAAGGAAGGGGTCAAAGGCGTCCGCAACCTGATCAGCGAGAAGCACCAAGTGCACGCCTACGCGGTGGAGCTCACCGCCAAGCAGGTCTACATTCTGAACCCGACCGGGGAGGTGGACTTCGGGGGCAGCGAATACGCGGCGGCCCAGACCAGTCCTCTGCCCTCTCACCAGAAGCACTCCCAGGACCGCTATCAGTGGTGGACGCTGGTGCACGGGGCCTACCAGGTCGAGTTCAACGAAAGCCTGGAGCTGGCCGAGGACGAGATTGCTTTGCTGGAGCCGCACGAGCGGCTGCTGCGGGCCGGGGCCGAGCACCCGGCGCACTTTCTGCGTGGCAAAGTGAGTCCGCTTACTACCCTGCTGGCGGTGGGGTGCGCGCGCCTGCAAATCAAGCAAAATGCCCGCATTTCGACGCTGCGTATCTTCCGGCTGACAACCGCCGGCCGACCCGCCGCCAAGCCCCAGCCGGCCAAGCCTGTCAAACCCGCGAAGAAGAAACGCTAACTACCCGGGCTGCCGTCCCTGCGGGCGGTGGGCGACTACTATCCGACCGGGGGGCCGTGGTACGATTGAGCTGCCGGGGCGTGGCGCAACCTGGTAGCGCGCCTGCTTTGGGAGCAGGAGGCTGTGGGTTCAAATCCCACCGCCCCGACCAGGAATAACGATGAGCGAGAAATCGCCCTCCGAGACACCTTCCGAGAAGACGTGCGAGCACGGGCTGGGCTGGCTGCGGCGCGAAGGAGAGCGGGTGTGCGCGCTCGAGTACTTGAACCGCTTCGTGGCCCCCGAGCGGGTGGAGCGCGTCACGCGCCAGGGTCGTCAGCTCTTCTTGCGTTTCGATACCGGAGAGAAGCTCGAATGCTGCTGCGAGAGCTGCGGCGAAAGTCACGGGGACGACCGCGAGTTCACCGAGGAAATCAAGGACGTGGCCCTGGGACGCCGCGCCCTGCGTTTCCGACTAGAAGAACCGGGCGGGCACCTGGTGGTGTGGTTCGCGCGCGGCGATCACCTCCACCTGCACCGCAATGCCCTAGAACGCTTCCGCCCTTCCCGGCGGCGGCGACGCAGCGTCCGGCCCGGGCACACCTCCGCGGAGCCAGCGCAGTCCTGAGAGAGCCTAGCAGTCCACAGATGGCCAGCAGATCCCTCACCGCCAAGGCGGGCCAGGGTTCGGGATGACAGGAGCGGAGCCTCAGCCTTCGATTGCACTCAGGCCAAGGGGGCTAAAGCCCTCGGTTTTTGACCGCCCTTCACACGGCTCGCGCGACTGTGCGCGGGACAAAGAAGTCGCTGAGCGAGCCACCAAGCGGGAGGGCGCCCTTCGACTTCGCTCAGGGCAGGCAAGGCCCTCCCCTACATAAACAAGCAGGTTGGGCTAGTCTTCTTGGGAGGCGATGTAGTCGTCGATGGCCTGCTGGATATCGGGCGGCAGGTTCCAGAAGCGCAATCCCATGCCTTCGCCACCTACGGCGTAGACGACGGTGGCCCGCACGTCGAGAATGGGGGAAT
>JBOGNW010000065.1:0-2979 GCA_050747425.1 Candidatus Acidiferrales bacterium | reverse complement strand
AATTCCCAAGCGTGTGTAGCCTTGCTGCTCGAGCCAGCGCAGAGCCCGGCGAGTGTCGAGCACCGCCTGGCGCGAGGCTTGGAGCGTCAGGCCGATGTCGGCGCAGACCATGTAATCCGCCCGCTCCACGCCCGCCGGCCGGCGCTGGTCGTGATAGGGCAAGCTTAAGCGCAGCGCGCTGAGGCCGAGGCGCGCCAGCACGCGGCAGATGTTCACGTGCGACTCTGGCTGGGCGTTCCACTGCGGCAGCACCACCACGGCTCGCTTCGGTGTGGCCGGGCGCTGCTTCCCGACGCCGTCGCGCGAGGCCGCGGCGCTCGGGAACCAGCGTGCCACCACCAGGTTGTTCTCGGGGAACGGCGACTGGAGGGCGCTGGGAAAAGTCAGCACGCCTTCATGAAACTGGTACCACTCCGCCGCCGTCGTGGAGAAAAACTTCTCGCTGCTCGCCACCGCTTCCTCGGCATAGCGCCGCAGGAAGCTCCGCGGCTCGTCCCGCCCCGGATCGCCCCCCAGGTGCTCGATACCCCAGGCAAAGGGATGGGTCACGCGGCGCGTTTCGCGCGCCCAGTGCAGCCGCTCCAGTTTGTGAATCGCCCTGCGCAGCATAAGAACCGGCTCATTGATTATTCGGGCGGCCTGGCCCGGCGTCAAGCGACCCCGCGCCACTATTGCCCTATTTGTCATTCCGCCTGCCCTGTCGGAGCGAAGCGAAGACCCTGAGCGAGCGCAGCGAGTCGAAGGGAGCGGAGTCGAAGGGAGCCCTGGCGCGCCTTGGCGGCGAGGGATCTCCTTTTGCCTGCATTGAACCCTTTCTGCGTGCTCAACTGGTCGCCCTTCGGGGGCCCCGAAAGCCTCCCCTGGCTGGCTTTCGGGGTGCGATAATGCCCGCGGGACGAGAGGATGAATCGCCTGACGGCTACTATCATTACCCTCAACGAAGAGAAGAACCTGCCCCGCGCCCTGACTTCGGTCGCCGGCCTGGCCGATGAAATCGTGGTCGTGGATTCCGGCAGCACCGACCGCACCGTCGAGATTGCCCGTCAGGTGGGCGCGCGCGTCCTGCAACGGGTTTGGACGGACTACAGCGACCAGAAAAACTTTGCCGCCGCCCAGGCCTCGCGCGACTGGATCCTCAGCCTGGATGCCGACGAAGAGCTCAACCCGGAGCTCCAGGCCGCGCTGCGCCGCTGGAAATCCGAGCTGGCGATGGTCACCGCCTACTCCATGAATCGCAAAGCGAACTATTGCGGCCGATGGATTCTTCATTCCGGCTGGTGTCCCGACCCCAAGTTCCGCCTCTACCACCGCCAGCGTGCCCGCTGGGTCGGCGCCTTGCACGAAAGCTTGGAGGTAAACGGCGCCGTCGAGCCGCTCCCCGGCGAGATTCTTCACTACACGATGAATTCTTTTGACGAACACGCGCGGCGCGTGCGCCACTACACAACGCTGGCAGCGCGGCTACTGTTCGTGGCCGGCCAGCGTCGCTGGTTCCTGCCCCTGCTGGCGGCCTCGCCCTGGGCGTTCCTGCGGACGTTCTTCTTTCAGCAAGGTTTTCGCGACGGCGTGCACGGCCTCCAGATTGCCACCATGGCTGCCTATTACGTGTTTCTGAAGTACCGCAAACTCGGCATCCTGGTTCGCGGCGGCTCGCTCGAGCCTGAGGGCAGCCGCTCTTGAACACTCTCCACATCGATTTGGGCCGCGAGTGGCGGGGCGGCCAGAACCAGGTTGTGCTCTTGCTGCGGGCACTGCGCGCCCGCGGCCACGGCGCCGAGCTGGTCGCCGCGGGCGGCGCGCCTCTCTCCGCGCGCGCAGAGGCTGAGGGAGTGCGTGTCCATCCCGTAGGGGCCCGGCTTTGCCGCTTGGGCGCGGCCTGGCAAGTGCGGCAACTGCTTTCGAGCCGCCGCTTCGACGTCCTGCATTCGCACGAGGCCCACGGCCTCACGGCAGGCTGGCTGGCGCTCGCCCACCGCTCGCTGCCTGTGGTCACCTCCCGCCGGGTCGCCTATCCCTTGCAGGTTAACCCGCTGGCGCTCGCCCGCTACCGCAGCGTTCACCGCATCATTTGCGTCTCGGAATTCGTGAGCCGCAGTGTTCTTGCCTCCGGGCTGCCGCCCGAGCAACTCGCCGTCGTTTACAGTGGCGTCGAGGTGCCGCCCTTGCCTTCCGCGGAAACGAAAGCCCGCACCCGCGAGCGTTGGCAACTCAGCCCCGGAGACGCCGCCGTGGGCTGCGTCGGCTACCTGCTGCCCGAAAAAGGACAGGAAGAACTGCTCCGGGCTTTCGCCGCCGTGCGCGCAGAATTTCCCCATTGTTGCCTGCTTCTGGCCGGTGACGGCCCCCTCCGTCAGCGGCTGGAAAAGCTCGCCGCCGAGCTTGGCGTCAAGAATGCGGTTCGCTTTCTGGGGTTTGTCAAAGACGTGGCGGCGGTCTACGCCGCGCTGGACGTTTTTATCTTCCCCTCGCCCGAAGAACCGCTGGGAACTTCCCTGCTGGCCGCGATGGCCTGCGGCTTGCCGTCGGTCGCCGTGGCCGGCGGCGCCGCGCCCGAAATCATCCAGCACGAGCGCAACGGCCTGCTTGTCCCTCGCAGCGAGCCCGCAGCGCTGGCCGACGCCATCCTTCGCCTGCTGCGCGACTCCCCGGCGGCCGGCCTTCTCGGCGCCCTCGGGCGCAAGACCATCGCAGAACGCTTTACCTACGAGCACACCGTAGAAGGAACGCTGCGTGTTTATGAGACACTGCGGGCCGCGAGGGCACGCCGGTGAGCGCGATAATCTTTCTTTTTGGGCTCTGCGTCGGCAGCTTTCTTAACGTCTGCATTCATCGCCTGCCCAAAGGCGAATCCATCGTGCGTCCCGGCTCGCATTGCCGTCACTGCCAGCGCGCCATAGCCGCCTACGACAACATTCCTCTGCTCAGCTATCTCCTCCTGCGCGGCCGCTGCCGCCACTGCCGCGCCCCCATTTCCCCGCT
>JBOGNW010000064.1:0-9799 GCA_050747425.1 Candidatus Acidiferrales bacterium | reverse complement strand
GGTCAATCACTTCGCAGCTCACGCCGTTCTTCTTTTCCATTTCCTCGGCGGCCTGCAAGGAGACCCCGGCCATATAGCCGAAGGTCAGGATACTGAGGTCTTTGCCTTCGCGGCGCACAGCGGCCTGACCGATGGGCACGGTGAAGTCCTCGTCGGGCAGCTCTTCCTTGATGGAGCGGTAGAGCTTCTTGTGCTCGAAATAGAGGTAGGAATCTTTCCCGCGGATGCAGGAGCGCAGCAGGCCCATGGCGTCGTAGGGCGTGGAAGGATAAACGACACGCAGGCCCGGCTCGTGCATAAACCAGGTGACATTCTCCTGCGAATGATAGAGCCCGCCGCCCACGCCGCCTCCGCAACAGACGCGGATGGTGAGGTGCGGCCGAAAGGTGCCGGCGCTGCGATAGCGAAGCTTGGCGACGTTCATGAAGATCTGGTCGAGGGCGGGGGTGATAAAGTCGGCGAACTGGATTTCGGCAATGGGATTCAGCCCCACCAGCGACGCCCCGGTGCAGGCGCCGATGATGGCGGCCTCGGCCAGCGGCGAGTCAATGACGCGCTCTTCCCCGAACTTGTCCCGCAAGCCCTCGGTGGCGCGGAAGACGCCGCCGTCGGCGATGTCCTCGCCGAGGATGAAGACGCGCGGGTCGCGCTCGAACTCTTGCTGCATGGCCAGGTTGATGGCCTTGATGAAAGTAACCGGCTCTCCCATAGCGCGCTCCTTTAAGCCGTTACGGCTGAAGCCTTACTCGGCGTAGATGTGCTCGAGGGCTTCTTCGGGGTTGGGGTAGGGGACCTTTTCGGCCTCCAGCACCACCCGGTCAATTTCTTCTTTGACCCCGGCCTCGATTTTTTTCTTCAGCTCGTCGGTGAGAATCCGCTCGCCGCGCAGGTGCTGCTCGAAGCGGGGGATGGGGTCGCGCTTCTTCCATTCCTCGACTTCTTCTTTGGGGCGGTACTTGGCAGGGTCAATCTCCGAGTGCCCGTACCAGCGGTAGGTCTTGCACTCAATCAACGTGGGGCCTTCGCCGGCGCGTGCCCGCTGGATGGCTTCTTGGGCCGCTTGGTAGACGGCCAGCAGGTCGTTGCCATCCACCACCACACCGGGGAAGCCGTAGCCGACCGCCTTGTCGGCCAGGGTTTTGGCCACCGATTGCAGGCGCAGCGGCACCGATTCTGCCCAAAGGTTGTTCTGGACGACGTAGACGATGCCGAGCTTGTGCACGGCGGCGAAGTTGACCGCCTCGTGCCAGGCACCGGTGCTGGTGGCGCCGTCGCCGCAGTAGGCGAAGCAGATGTCGTCTTTGCGGAGCATCTTGAGGCCAAAGGCCACACCGGTGGCGAGCTGCCACTGGGCGGCGATGGTGCTGGAGGGGATGATGATGTTGAATTCGGCGTTGCCGTAGTGGGCGGGAGTGGTTTTGCCGCGGTCGGGGCTTTCGATGTTGGCGAAGAGCTGGCAGAAATAGCTCTTCAAAGGCACGCCCTTGACGATGCCGGCGATGGAGTCGCGGTGCGAGGGGCCCACCCAGTCGCTTTTGCGCGAGCCATAAAGCGTGCCGACGTGGGTGGCCTCCTGGCCCACGGCGGAGTAGAAATTGCCCTTGAATTTGCCCTGGCGGAAGAGCAGCCGCGCCCGCTCGTCCACTTGCCGGCAGCGGACCAGCAGGGTGTACATTTCCACCAATTGTTCTTTGGTGAGGGACGGTTTGCCCGCGGCGGCCGTGTCGGCCTGCGGCGCGGGGCGCTCTTTCTTGACCGCGGTGGCGGTACGATTGTTCTTGGCAGCCATCGAGACTACCCCCTTCTATCGGGAACACGCTCGGACGAAAAGAGCGGCATTATAGCATCAACCGGGCTGGTGGCCGGCATTTTCCCAGGGCGGGGGAGCCGAGCGGTTCACTCCGACACATCCCAGGCGCTGGGGTCGGCCTCATCCGGCCCGAATTCTTCTTCGTCTTCCGAGAGTTTACCTTCGCGCAGTTTCAAATAGGCGTCCCGAATCAATTCGCCATAGCTCTTGGAGTGGTGATAGCCGCGCTCACGGTCCACGCCGCGCAGGGTTTGCAGCATCAGTTGCACCAGCCAGCCGATGGCATACGCCTGCTGCGGGGTGAGCTTATTTTTCTCTACCGCCCGTACCGCCCGTGCGAGCAGCCGGTGCAGATCCTGGCTCTTACCCAGAGGCAACTGGTCCAGTTCCTGCATCGCCATCCGATGCCCACGGATCTGCGGGTCATGGAAGAAACAGAATTCCGAGCCTCGCAGGCGCGCGGCGCGGCACTGCTGCTCCGTCCCCGTGTCTTTCTGGCAGCGACGCTCCTGCGGCGGCGGCCTTTTCCCTTTAATGGTTGTGTGCTCAACCCTGGCGCTTTCTGACTCTTTCATGGGTAACCTTCCTGGCGGGGGGGTAGTAGTTTCTGACTCCGCATCTCGGTGAACTCAAAGGACTTCTCCACTGAAAACTAGTTTCATTTCATGTTAGCGGGCGCCGATTTCAACTCGTTGAACAAGAAGGACTTCCTGGAAACTAGTTTCTTGCTGTGGTCGTTGAAAAACTAGCGACCGCAGGTAGGGCTGCGCCCAACCTGGGCTACCTGGCTTTCGGGGCAGCCGGTTAGGAAGTCGTTACTATCCCGTGAAGAGGGGATTCTTTGCCCCGCGAGAAAGCGCCCCTCGACTGCACTCGGGACAGGCGGGGCAGGCCATGGCTGGCAATGGTTCGGGATGACATCACCACGACGAGGGCGTTAGGCCTAAGTTACCACCTTCCTGACCCAGTGGCTGGGGCCACTGGGCTGAGCAGGCTGGGCCGATGGGCGGCCCCAATATATGGCGTAGCATAAGGGGTGGTTGGATGTCTAAGGTTCTTGCGGTTCTTGCGGTTTTTGCGGAAGAAAATTTTTAGTGCTTTTGTTTCTATGAGTTGCGGAGAGGTAAAATTTACCCCCAGCAGTCCAGCGGCAGCAATCAGGGGCTAGAACAGCCGCAGGTAGCTCGGACGCGGCGCGCCCTCGCAACCTGCGCTACCTCTCCTAGTGGCAGGCGACTTCCGGGTGAGCCTTTACAGGGCTTGACTAGAGGCTATTCCCAAAACCCCCTGCGGGCGAATCCCTCAGGGGTTAAAACCCCTGTTTTCTTGGGCGTTTTCATGTCAGGGCTAAAGCCCTGACCCGCCTTGCAGAGATTTTGAAATAGCTTCTAGAAGGCGCCGGCCTGCTTGGCCTGGCGGGCCTGTGTTTCATCCACGAAGAAAAGCAGGGATAGGCCCCCCAGGAAAAGCACGATGAGGGAGACAATGGCCAGGCGCGAGGAGCCGGTCAACTGCTTGACGATGGCAAACCCCCACGGCCCCCACATGGCCGCGAACTTACTGAACACGGTGTAGAACCCGTAGAACTCGGCGCTGGCTTCGGCGGGAATCACCGAGGCATAGAAAGAACGGCTGAGGGATTGGGTGCCCCCCAGCACCAGGCCTACGACGGCGCCCAGGGCGAAGAACTCGGCAGAGGTGCGGATGAAGTAGGCGTACATCACCACAGCCGACCAGAGCACCAGGGTCAGCATCACGGTGTGGCGGGTACCGAGGCGGGCGGCGAGCCGCGTGAAGACTATCGCCCCCACACTGGCAATCGCCTGGATAAGCAGCAGGGTGAGCATCAGGTGCAGGGTGGGAAGCTTGAGCTCCACTGTCCCGTAAATGGTGGCCATATTGATGACGGTTTGGATGCCATCGTCGTACAGCATGAAGGCCAGCAGGAAGATGACCAGATGACGGAAGCGCCGGACTTTCAGAGTGGTGCGCCAGGTGCGGGAGAAGCCGACGGCCGCATAGGCCAGCGGGCGCGGCCAGCGACGGTAGGTGGCAGGGAGGAGGGCAGCGGCGGGGGCTTCGAAAAGAGCGCGGGCGGTGAAGACAGTAAAGCCCGCCCACCACAATCCGGCGAAGGCAATGCCCAGCCGGGCTGCTTGCTGGAGCGAGAGCCCGAGGGAGTCGTGCCCGGCCACCAGCCCCAGCGAGAGGGCGAACTGCAATCCACCGCCCACGTAGCCGAAGGAGTAGCCTTTGCCGGACACCAAGTCGAGTTTGTCTTCGCTGGCGATGTGGGGCAGGAAGGCGTCGTAGAACACATTGGCCCCGATGAAGCCAAGCTGTGCGACCAGAAACAGCGCCAGGGTCAGGAAAACGTCGCCGGAGCCGCAGAAAAAGAGAAGCAAGGTAAACAGGCAGCCGGTGTAGGCGAAGGCCAGCAGGAAGCGCTTCTTGGCGGCGGTAAAGTCAGCGATGGAGCCCAGCACCGGCGAGAAGACAAAAGCGATGAAAGTGGCCAGACCCACGACGATCGCCCACAGGGTATCGGCCGCAAAGTGCCGGCCGCCGATTTGCACTCCCTCGGGCCCCACCACGGTGGCGGCAAAGTAGGCGGGCAGCAGGCCGACCATGACAGTGGTGGCGTAGGCGGAATTCGCCCAGTCGTACATGCACCAGCCGAAAATGGTTTTGGGGTCGTTCTTCGGAGATGGGGTGGGCATCCTGGCCTAACGCCAGGTGATGAGCCCGGTGCTGACGGGGGAGTTGATGTCCGGGTGGGCGGGGAGCACGCGCACCGTATAGCCTTGCTGGCCGCTGTGCCGGCAAGGGATCAGGCCGGCATAGCGGTGGACGCCGTCGCCGGCGGCGGCCTTGCGCTGCATGGGCAGGCTGTGGGCGTGGGTGATTTTGCGCTCGGCGTCGAGCGGCCCGTAATAGACCTCGACACTGACGTCCTTGGGGTCAATCGGCCCCAGGCGGACATCGGCGGTGATCTCGTAGCCATCGCCCACCGAGAAGGTGCCGTCGCGGGTGGCCTGCACGCGCTCGACGCGCACGCCGCCCCAGTGCTGGCGGACAAATCCCTTCCACTTGGTCAGCTCGCGGGCGCGCTGCATATTCTTCTCGCTCAGTTGCGCGTAGTGGCGGGCGGCCGGCAGGTAGTATTTCTCGGTGTATTCCCACAGCATGCGGTTGGTGCTGAAGGTGGGACTGAGCATACGCAGGGACTTCTTCATGCGGGCAATCCAGCCGCGGGGCAGGCCGTCGGCAGCGCGGTCGTAGAAGAGCGGCACCACGTCGTGCTCCAGGAGGTCGTAGAGCGCGTTCGATTCCACGGAGTCCTGGTAGTTGTGGTCCTGGTACTCTTCGCCGCGGCCGATGCCCCAGCCCACGTCAGGCTTGTAGCCCTCGACCCACCAGCCGTCGAGGATGCTGATGTTGATGCCGCCATTGGGGAGGACCTTCATCCCGCTGGTGCCGCTGGCTTCCATGCCCCGCCGGGGCGTGTTCAGCCAGATGTCCACGCCCTGCACCAGGTAGCGCGCCACCACCAGGTCGTAGTCTTCGATGAAGCAGGCGTTCCGCCGCGTCTCGTCGCTCTGGCAGAAGCCCACGATGGCCTTCATCAGGTCTTTCCCCATGGTGTCGCGGGGGTGGGCCTTGCCGGCGAAGACAATCTGCACGGGGCGGTCGGCGTTGAGGAGGATTTTCTTCAGCCGTTCCATATCGCGCAGGATGAGGTTGGCGCGCTTGTAGGTGGCGAAGCGGCGGGCGAAGCCGATGGTCAGGGTGCGGGTGTTGAGCACGCCGCGGGCGCGCTCGATTTCCGCGGCCGAGGCCCCGCGGCGCTCTAGTTGCCGCATCAGCCGGCGGCGCGCGAAGGTGACCAGGCGTTCCCGCCGGCGTTCGTGGGTGGCCCACAACTCCTCGTCGGGTATCTCGTCCACGCCCTGCCAGGTGACCGGCTGGCCTGGCCGGCGCCACCACTCCGGCCCCAGATAGCGGTCGAAGAGCATCGCCATTTCCCGGGAAACCCAGGTGCGGGTGTGGATGCCATTGGTGACGTGTCCGATAGGCACCTCGGGGATTTCCGCGCCGGGGAAAAAGCGGCGCATCAAGTCGCGCGAAACGTGGCCGTGGAGCTCGCTGACCGCATTGGCGGCTCCGCTGCTGCGCAGCGCCAGGGAGGCCATGTTGAAAGGCTCGCTGGCATCGTTCGGGTTAATGCGGCCCAACCCCAGCAACTCCTCCCGCGACGCTCCCGTTTCCCGCAGGTATTCGCCGAAGTAGCGGTCCATCAGCTCAATGGAGAACAAATCGAAGCCCGCCGGGACGGGGGTGTGGGTGGTGAAGACGTTGCCGGCGCGAGCCACCTCCAGCGCTTCGGCGAAGCCCAGTTTGTTCTCCTTCATCAGCAAGCGAATGCGTTCCAGGGCCAAGAACCCCGCGTGACCTTCGTTCATGTGGCACACCACCGGGTCGAGGCCCATGGCCTTGAGCGCCCGCAGCCCGCCCACGCCCAGCACGATTTCCTGCCGCAAGCGGGTTTCGTGGTCGCCGCCGTAGAGCTGGTCGGTGATGTCTTGGAGATGGTGGGGGTTCTCGGGGATGTTGGTGTCCATCAAGTAGAGGGGCAGGCGTCCCACCTGCGCCTTCCACACCTGGATGCGCAGCGGCTCGCCGGCCAGCGAGAGCTGGATTTGCAAGGGCTTGCCGTCTTTGGTCGGCACCATCTGCACCGGCAGGTTGTAGAAGTCATTGACCGGGTAGGACTCCTGTTGCCAGCCATCGGAGGTCAGGTATTGCCGGAAGTAGCCCTGCTGATAGAGCAGCCCCACGCCGACCAGGGGCACGCCCAGGTCGCTGGCGCTCTTCAAGTGGTCGCCGGAAAGCACGCCCAGGCCGCCGGAATAGATGGGCAGGGCCTCGGCGAGGCCGAACTCGGCGGAAAAGTAAGCAATGAGCGGCTTGGAGGGATAGCGGTTCTCCCACCAGGTCTTCTCTTTCAGATAGTTTTGCAGCCACTCGTAGGAGCGCTTGTAAAAGGCCATGAAGTTCTCGTCGCGGACGAGCTCTTCCAGGCGTTCCTGGGAGATGCTGCCCAGCATGAGGACAGGGTTCTGGTAGGTTTTGTCCCAGAGGGCGCTGTCGAGGCGGCGGAAGACGGCGCGCAGCTCTTCGTCCCACGACCAGAGCAGGTTGTAGGCCATCTCCCGCAGCCCGGCCAGTTCTTCGGGCAGCGCGGGAATTACCTGAAAGGTATCAAGTTGCATGCTTGGGCAGTCCTGCTTTTGCTCCCCCCGACGTTGTGAGGCGAAGCCTACCGCGCCGGTGCGGCCTTTGTCAATCTTCGCAAGGGGGTCGCCCCCCGCCTCGCCTAGAGGTGCGCCTTCAAGTAGGCGGTGATGCCGCGGAAGAGGTGCAACTGCGTCGAAGCGCCGCGCAGCGAGTGGGTCTTTTGGGGATAGACCCAGAAGTCGTAGTGCTTTCCTGCTTTGACGAGAGCGTCAATGAGCTGGAGGCTGTTGTGGAGGTGGACGTTGTCGTCGGCGTCGCCGTGCACCAGCAGCAGGCGCCCGTGCAGGTTGGCGGCGGCCGTCACGGCGGAGGTTATTTTGTAGGCCCCCGGCTCCTCTTGCGGCAAGCCCATGTAGCGCTCGGTGTAGATGGAGTCGTAGAGGCGCCAGTCGGTCACCGGAGCGACGGCGATGCCGACCTTGAAGAAGTCGCTGTGAGTCAAGAAGAAGCAGGTGCTGAAGCCGCCGCCGCTCCAGCCCCAGACGGCCAGGCGCTCGGGATCAACGAACATCAGCGAACGCAGATAACTCACCGCCACCTGCTGGTCGGCCAGCGCCGTGGGACCGTAGCGACGATGGATGGCCGCCTCGTACTTATGGCCCAGCAGGGAAGAGGCGCGGTCATCCACTTGCAGTACGATAAATCCCTGCTGCACCAGGTATTGATGGAACAGAAAGCGGCTGCCGCCCCAGGAGTCGCGGATGGTGGGGGCGCGCGGGCCGCCATAGACGTGCACCAGCACCGGGTAGCGGCGCTTGGGTTCCAAGCGCTGGGGTTTGAACAGCAGCCCGCGCACCAGAGCGCCATCTGCCGCCTTGAGTTCCAGGAGCTCGGGTTCGACCGTCTCATAGGTGTCCACGGACTTGGCAGCATGAGCGACAGTGGCGCGGCCGCTGGCTAGATCGCGGATGATAATTTGGGGCACTGTGGTCAGGGTGGAAAAGGTGTCGGTGTAGGCGGTGGCGGCGCCGTTCATCACGATGCTGTGGCTGCCGCGGGTTTCGCTGAGGAGTTCGCGGGCGCTGGCGTCGAGCTTGACCCGATAGAGGTCGCTGCCGAGCGGGTTGCGTTGGGTCGAGGTGTAGTACACCCAGCCGCCAGCTTCGTCCACGCCCACGATGCCGCCCACTTCCCACTCGCCCGCTGTGAGCGTGCGCTTGAAGGCGCCGTCGAGCCCGTAGACGTAGATGTGGCTGAAGCCGGTGCGCTCCGAGGACCAGAGGAACTCCTGCCCATGGGCGAGGAAGTTCAAGTCGTCGGTGACATTGATCCAGTAGGGGTCGCGCTCCACTAGCAGGCTGCGCGAGCGGCCGGTGGCAGCCTCTGCCAGAATGAGTTCGATTTCTGTTTGGGCACGGTTAAGCAGTTGGACGGCGAGGTGGGCGGCGTCGGTCCAGGTGAAGCGGGGGATATATTCAGCAGCGCGGTCAAGCCAAACCACTTCGGTGCCGCCGGGGCCGTCGGGCCGGGCGAGCACGGCCGCCACGTCCACAATGCCCACGCGCGGCTTGGGGTTGGGGTCGCCGGCCTTGGGGTAGCGCTGAAAATCCACCGGGGCCTCCACGGGAACCCAGTTGACGATGGGATAGGTGGGCACGGGGTGTTCGTCGAGCTCGAGAAAGGCGATGCGGCGGCTGTCGGGTGACCAGGCGTAGCCGCTGCGGATGCCGAGCTCTTCCGGATACACCCAGTCGAGGTCGCCGTGCAGAATGTTTTCGTTGCCGCCTAGAGTGAGGCGCTTCTCGGCGCCGCCTTCGGTCGGCGCGAGCCAGAGGTCGTGTTCGTAGACGAAGGCCACCCACTTGCCATCGGGCGAAAACTTGGGGTCCTGCACGTTGCGTTTGCTCCCCGCTAGCAGGCGCGCCTGGCCGGAGGCCAAATCGAAGAGATAGAGCTGGCCGGCGCTGGTGAAGAGAAGGTTCTGCGAGTCGGGCGACCAGATGTAGGAGGCCACAGCGTAGCGCAGCAGCCGCTCGCGCTCGCGTTCGTCGCGCGCGGCCTGCTCGGCCGAGGGCGCGAGATGCGTCAGCTGCTCGTAACTGACCAGGACGCGTTTTTCTCCGCTGGCCGCGTTCACCGCCCAGAGGTCGCGCTGCTCGCCCTCGTCCGCCTGGAGGAGGTAGGTGAGCAGGCGCCCGTCGGGACTCCAGCGAAGCTGCGTGGGCATCCGCCCCGTGAGCCCCGCCTCGGAATAAATTTCCTCCAGGGTCAGCGGCTTTTTCGTGGCCGCGGGCTGTTTCTTCGCGGCTGCTTCTTGCGCTGCGAGCGGGAAGACGGCCGAGAAAATAACGACCAGCGCCATCAGGACACAGGTTCGATTTCGCATATGTGCGTTCCCCTTCAATGGGAGACAGGAGTGCAAGAAGGTAGCACAGCTAGGCGGTGGGGCAGGAGACGAAAGTGAAGGCGTAAAGGCCCAGGCCGGCTTCGCCTACCTGCAGCTCCAGGCGGTGCGTGCCGAACTCGGCATTGGCCACCAGGCGGTACATCCGGGCCTCGCGCACCCGCACCAGGCTGGCCACCTCGTCAATCAGCTCCACATCCGGGCCGGCGTCTTCGCGCGCCAGGCGTGCTGCGTCCTGGCGCACCGTGAGGGTGAACTCGCGCCCGTTGAGCGGCGCCATCACCAGGTTGACTTCTTTGGCCATGTAGGGAACGACCAGGCGCGCCGCCAGACCGCCCGCGGGCGCC
>JBOGNW010000063.1:0-4610 GCA_050747425.1 Candidatus Acidiferrales bacterium | reverse complement strand
ATTGTAAGCCGACGACGAAGCCGAAGGGCAATGTCCGGCCCCGCTACCGGCCGGTCGTATTTCGAAGGATACCCTGCCGTCGAGTCTCGAGTATCAGGTTACGGATTCTTTCCTGATCTCTTGACGGCCACATCTCCTCTAGCACTTTCCAAGCCTCCTCTGGGCGCCCTCCGTAGAGGTAGCTCAACACAATCGTCAGCACCAGTCTTTTAGTCTCCAAGAAATCGTAATCCTTCGACCCCAGCCCTTCTCCAGCCCGGAACCTTGCCAGGTCTGAAGGGGCCAGCCGCCTGCGAGCTTCTTCAATCTCTCTTTGGTAGGAGTCCCAAAACTGGGAGCTTATGTTCCGTAACTCGTTCCCTTCCAATCGGAGAACGACTAGTGGGAAGAATGTGTTGCTATGGGGCAAGCCATCGAAGTAGTCGAATGCCCCGTGACGCGTTGAAATCTGGATGGCACCATACTCGTCCTCGATAAAGGACGCATCCCGTTCATTGTAGATAGTGGTCAGCAAGCCTGGCTGCGGACCGAGCGAAACAATCCAATAGATCCAGCAGCAGTGCGCACCACCGGTATAGCCCTCGATGACGAGATCGGGATTGCCGTCTCCGTTAATGTCCTTCCCGGTTGCCCTGTGGATTTCCATAGCAGCTGTTTCAGCTCCGAAAATGGTATGACCTTTTGAGTCTCGAACTTCGGCCCGGCACCACCGCCCCTCACGGTTCGTCCTCTTTTTGTTCAGGGCGGGGCCAATCCGCACGGCAAACCCTTGAATACTTACAGTTTCAGCCTGTGGTCTCAGCCGCGCGCATGAAACTGCGCTGGAAGACCCCAGACCTTGCGGCCAGAGAAGAATAACGAAGATGGCGAGGATTGGGCTCCCCATAAAACACCTCAATAATAGGCTAAATCAAATACTTCCACGTTTGTAGGCAATCTACCAATGGTTGGGCGAGAGACTAAGTATTCCGTTCCTTTCGTGGGCTCAGGAAAAGGCGCTGCGCAGGAGCTTCAGGGTGGCCAGCAGCAGCACCACGGCCAGAATGCGGCGCAGCCACAGGCTGCGGAAACGCTGCGCGCCGAGATAGGAGCCCACCAGGCCTCCGGCGAAGGCCGCCGCCACCAGCCAGAGGAGCGCTGACCAGTCCACGGGCTTGCGGAGCAGTTGACCGTAAAGCCCGGCGGCGGAGTTGATCCAGATGAAAGCGGCGGAAACGGCGGCGGTTCGCTTGGCGTCGGCCCACTTCATCAAGATGATCAAGGGACTGAGAAAAATGCCGCCACCCACGCCAATCAGCCCGGAGACAAAGCCGATGGCGGCACCGATGGGGAGCGTAGCTAACAGGGAAGGGACGTGGAGCACGCCTTCGTTGTCCCGTGGCGACAAGAACAGGCGATAGGCAGCGAACAGCAGGGCAACGGACAGCGCCAGGAGATAGGTGCGGCTCGAGACCTGGGTCAGGCCGCCGAGGAAAGCGAAGGGGATGGAAGTGATAAGAAAGGGCCACAGCAACCGCCAGACAAAATGCCCGGCGCGCTGGTAGGAAACAAATGAAGTTCCGGAGACCAGCAGGTTCAGGCAGAGCGCGCTCGGGGCCATGGCCTCCGGCGCCAGCCCAAAAAACGACAACACGGCCAGATAGCCCGAGGCGCCGCCGTGACCGACCGACGAGTAGGCCAAAGCCACGAGGAAAACCAGCCCCAGTAAGAGGCCGAGTAGAATGGGGTCAGTGGGAAGCACGGCGTGGTATGAAAGCACAGGTTCGCGGAAGGGGCAACGGGGCGGGGGCAGCCGGCGCCGGAGGCGCTTGACAATGACTTAGTTAACCTATATTAACTAGATATATTAACCTACGTTAATATACGAGGAGGGGAAAGGACGATGCGTCCCAAGGCGGTGGTGCAATTGCTGGCGCAGACCGCGCTGGCCTACCTGGCGCTCTTCACCGCCTGGGGCTGGGACGACCTTCCGGGCTTTTTCGCTCACCCGGCGCGGGCCGGCGTGGTGGCGGTTATGGTAGGGAGCCTGCTGGCCATTTTCGTTTTCCAGATTGATCTCCAAATGTTCCGCCGGGGGACGCGGCCGGTGGGCCGCCAGCGCTGGGTTTTGGCCCTGCTGTTCACCGTCAGCCTCAGCTTGCTTCTTTTTCTTCCTTATGGGGATCGCCGCGGCCTGCTAACGTTCGCGGGGGGCGATTTTCTGCGCTACCTCGGCGTGGGGCTCTACGCCGCCGGCAATGTGTTCGCCTTCTTGGCGGTGCGCGCCCTGGGCAAGCAATACAGCGGCTACGTCACCCTTCAGGAGAATCACCAGCTCGTCCAGCACGGAATCTACAGCGTCATCCGCCACCCCATCTATCTGCGCATCCTGTTGGTCACCCTGAGCGTGCCGCTGGTCTTTGGCAGCTGGCTGGCGCTGCCCATGCTATTGTTGGGCGCCCTGTTCGTGGCCTATCGAATTCGCGCCGAGGAGAGGCTTCTGGCGGAGCATTTCGGGGTTGAGTTCGAGGCCTATGCGCGGCGCACCTGGCGGCTGGTCCCCTACCTGTATTAAAGCCTGCCGAATGCCCCGTCAGCCCGGGCGAGAAACAACTTGACAACAGCATACTCACATCCTATAGTAGTGAGCGACTAAGGTAAACAAGCAAGGATTTGAAGTAAGTTATTCATTTAGAGTAGTTTGCAATACATTCGGACGCTAGAGCGAAGGAGGAAGGAAGCCAATGAGCAAGATCATAGGGATTGACCTGGGGACCACAAACTCGGTGGTGGCGGTGATGCAGGGTGGGGAGCCGGTGGTGGTACCGAACCAAGAAGGCAGCCGTCTGACGCCGTCAGTGGTGGGTTTCACGAAATCGGGCGAGCGCCTGTCGGGGCAGGTGGCCAAGCGGCAGGCGATTACGAACCCGGAGAATACGGTCTACTCCATCAAGCGCTTCATGGGACGGCACCACCAAGAGGTGCAGACGGAGATCAAGCAAGTGCCCTACAAGGTGGTGCGGGCCTCGAACGGGGATGCGCGGGTGGAGGTGATGGGCAAGCAGTACTCGCCGCCGGAAATCTCGGCGATGATTTTGCAGAAGCTGAAGCAGGCGGCGGAAGACTTCCTGGGCGAGAAAGTGACGCAGGCGGTCATCACCGTCCCGGCCTACTTCAACGACCCTCAGCGGCAGGCGACCAAAGACGCGGGGCAGATCGCCGGGCTGGAGGTGATGCGCATCATCAACGAGCCCACGGCGGCGGCGCTGGCCTACGGGCTGGACAAAAAGAAGGACGAGGTCATCGCGGTCTATGACTTCGGGGGCGGCACCTTCGACATTTCGATTCTGGAGGTGGGCGAGGGCGTAGTCGAGGTCAAGGCCACCAACGGCGACACGCACCTGGGGGGCGACGACATCGACCAGCGAGTCATCGAGTGGATCATCGAAGAATTCCGCAAAGACCAGGGCATTGATCTCTCGAAGGACCGCATGGCGCTGCAACGCCTCAAGGAAGCGGCTGAGAAAGCCAAGATCGAGCTGTCGCAATTGATGGAGACGGAAATCAACCTGCCCTTCATCACCGCCGACCAGAGCGGGCCCAAGCACCTGGCGCTGAAGCTGAGCCGCTCGAAGCTCGAGCAGTTGATGGAGGAACTGATCCAGCGCTCACTCGGCCCCTGCCGACAGGCGCTGGCTGATGCCGGGCTGAAGCCGGAGCAAATCAACGAGGTGGTGCTGGTGGGCGGCTCGACGCGTATCCCGCGCGTGCAACAGGTAGTGCGCGAGGTGTTTGGCAAAGAGCCGCACAAAGGCGTCAACCCCGACGAAGTGGTGGCGGTGGGCGCGGCGGTGCAGGCGGGGGTGTTGGGCGGCGAGGTGAAGGACGTGCTGCTGCTCGACGTCACGCCGCTCTCGCTGGGTGTGGAGACGCTGGGCGGGGTGATGACCACGCTGATTACGCGCAACACCACCATCCCCACGCGGCGGAGCGAAACTTTTTCCACCGCTGCGGACAATCAGCCGTCGGTGGAAATTCACGTGCTGCAGGGCGAGCGCCCCCTGGCGCGCGACAACCGCACGCTGGGCAAGTTCCAGTTGGTGGGGATTCCGCCGGCCCCCCGCGGCGTGCCGCAAATCGAGGTCACCTTTGACATCGATGCCAACGGCATCCTGCACGTAACCGCCAAGGATATGGCGACCAGCCGCGAGCAGAAAATCACCATCACCTCCTCGAGCGGCCTGGCCAAGGACGAGGTCGACCGCTTGCAGAAAGACGCCGACTCGCACGCCGAGGAAGACCGCAAGCGGCTGGCGGAAGTGGAGGCGCGCAACCGGCTCGACACGCTGATCTACTCCTCGGAGAAAATGATTCGTGAGAACCGCGAGCGGCTGGAGCCCGACGACGTCAAGCAAGCCGAGACGGCGCTGGAGGAGGCGCGCAAGGCCCTCAACGAGGGCGGGGAGCGCGTCAACCCCGCCATTGACAACCTGACCCGCGCCAGTCACCGCCTGGCCGAAGCGCTCTACCAGAAAGCCAGTGCGGGCGGCGGCGAGACGGGCAAGAGCGGCACGGGCGATGCGAGCGGCTCCAAGAGCCCTGAAGGCGAAGTGATTGACGCCGAGTATGTG
>JBOGNW010000062.1:0-11258 GCA_050747425.1 Candidatus Acidiferrales bacterium | reverse complement strand
CAATACTAGCGGGCCGAGGGGACAAGCGTCAATATTAAAGCAGGGAAACCAGTCAGTCGTCGGTGGGCTCGCCCGCGGTAACCGGCGGGGCTTGCGTCTGGGCAACGTAGGATTCGATTTCCTTCACCAGCTCGTCCACGATTTGTTCTTCGGGCACGCGGCGGACAGAAACGCCGTCGCGGTAGATAACGCCGTTGCCGCGGCCGCAGGCGACTCCCAGGTGGGCGGTGCGGGCTTCGCCCGGGCCGTTCACCGCGCAGCCCATCACGGCCACGTTGATGGGCTCGCGGATGTGGGTGGTCTGGCGCTCGATTTCATCCACAATCTTGAAGAGGTCCACTTCCAGGCGGCCGCAAGTCGGGCAGGCAATCACGTTGATGCCGCGAGCGCGGATGTCGAGCGCCTTGAGGATTTCGTAGGCGACGCGAACTTCTTCACTGGGATCGGCAGCCAGCGAGACGCGGATGGTGTCGCCCAGGCCCTCGGCCAGCAGCATTCCTAGCCCCACGGAAGACTTGATGGTTCCAGCGAAGGCGGCGCCGGCTTCGGTGATGCCGAGATGAAACGGATACGGCACCTGGGGAGCCAGGAGCCGGTAGGCGTCTACGGTGAGCTGCACGTGCGAGGCTTTGAGCGAGACGATGATGTCGCGGAAATCGAGCTCCTCGAGGATGCGGATGTGGTCGAGCGCGCTTTCGACCATGGCCTGGGGCGTCGGGTAGCCGTATTTCTCCACCAAGCGGCGCTCGAGCGAGCCGGCGTTGACGCCGATACGAATGGGCACGCCGCAGGCCTGGGCTTTGCGCACCACCTCGCGCACTTTGTCGGGCGAGCCGATGTTGCCGGGATTAAGGCGCAGCTTGGCGATGCCGGCGTCGAGCGCCATCAAAGCCAGCCGGTGCTGGAAATGAATGTCGGCCACCAGCGGGACGTCGGGGAGGCGCTTGGCAATCTGTTGCAAGGCGACGGCAGCCGCCACATCGGGCACCGCCAAGCGGGCAAGCTCGCAGCCGGCGGCGACCATCTGTTCAATCTGGGACACGGTGGCGCCGACATCGCGCGTGTCGGTCTTGGTCATCGACTGCACGACGATGGGCGCATCGCCGCCGATGACGAGCGGGCCGACGTGCACGGGCCGCGTCTGGCGTCGGGGTCGCTGTTTCTCCAGCATCTCTTTCCTGCTCTAGACCTACGCTCTGCTAGCGGAAAAAGTAGCGCACGATGTCATTGTACATTACCACTGCGAACAGCAGCAGCAGAAGCATCACGCCCACCTGGGTGATGCGCTCTTTGAAGCCCAGGCTCAGGTCGCGCCGGCGGACGGCCTCGACCGCCAGCAAGGCCAGGTGGCCGCCGTCGAGCACGGGAACGGGCAGAAGATTCAGCACCGCCAGGTTGATGCTGATGATGGCCATCAGATTGGCGAGTGAGCCCCAGCCCAGTTGCGCCGCCTGGCCGGAAAGGACAGTCATGCCGATAGGGCCTTCGAGCGTGCCCACGCCCACGCGCAGCGTAAACAGCCGTTGCAGCAGCGCAAAAAGCAGGCCGGTAAACTGCAAGTTGTCGGCCAGGGATTGTTTCAAAGCGGCGAGCGGGCCGAGCTGCACGGAGTCAAGGCGCCGGCCAATGACCACGCCAAGGAAGAAGCCGGTCTGGCCTCGCCAAGTTTGCTTCTCGGCCGCTATGCTGAAATCCAGCAGCGAATCACCGCGGCGAACGTTGAGCCGCAGCGGCGCCCCCTGGCTGGCTTGCACACGGTCGAAAAATCCCCCGGGACCGATCTCGCTCGTCGACACCCCTTCCACGGTCACAATTTCGTCGCCCGCTCGCAGGCCCGCCCGCGCGGCCGCCAATTTCGAATCTACTTCGGCGACTACAATCGGGTCATAGGGGTACCAGCCGAAGAAAGGAATCTGGCGGGACCCCTGCAGTTCCGGCTGAAGGGGGCGGGAAAGAGTTTCGCTGCCGCGCACAAAGTCCACGGTGACGGCTTCCTGGCCGCCAAGCAGCGTTTCCACCTGCACATCTTCCCAGGTCGGCGTCCTTTTGCTGCCGACAGCGGTGACGACGTCGCCCGCCTGAAGTCCAGCGCGCGCCGCGGGCGAGTCAGCGATGACCCCTTCGAGGCGAGCGGGCCCGTCCAGATACGCGGGCTTCTCAAAGCGCACGGCGTACAAACCGGCCAGCAGCAGAATAGCGAGAACGATGTTCATGCCAGGCCCGGCCAAGACAATGAGGGCCCGGCGCCAGCGGGTTTTCGATAGGAACTCATCGGGCGCCCCGGCGCGCTCGCCGTGCGGGTTGTCGCCCGCCATCTTCACGTAGCCGCCCAGCGGCAGCAGGCTCAGGCGGTAATCGGTGGCCCCGCGCTGCACCCCGAAGAGTCGCGGGCCGAAACCGATGGAGAAAATCTCCACACGCACCCCGAGCAGCTTGGCGACGATAAAATGCCCCCACTCGTGCACTAAGACCATGAGGCCCAGAGCCATCAGGCCCACCAGAATCCAGAAGACGCTCACCGGGTTTTCCTTTTCTTCCGCCGCAGAGTAGTGAGCACGTGAGCAGCAAAGGTGCGTGCCTGGCGGTCGCAGGCCAGCACTTCCTCTATCGAGCGCAGGGGGATGGGTGTCGAGGCTGCCAGCACGCGCTCAATCAGCTCGGGAATTTCGGAAAAGCGCAGGCGGCACGCCAGAAAAGCCTCGACCGCCACTTCGTCGGCGGCGTTCAACACGCAGGGCAGCGAGCCGCCGGCCTGCAAGGCTTGGCGGGCCAGTTGCAAACAGGGAAACTTCTTCGCTGGAGGAGGGCGGAACTCCAACTTGAGTAGCGCGCTCCAATCCATGCGATGGTCGCTCGCCGGCAGGCGGTCGGGATAAGTGAGGGCGTACTGCAAGGGCAGGCGCATGTCGGGCGGCGCCAATTGCGCCAGCACCGAGCCGTCCACAAACTCCACCATGGAGTGAATGATGGACTGCGGGTGGATGACCACCTCAATTTGATCCGGGCGCAACCCGAAGAGCCACCGCCCCTCGATGATTTCGAAACCTTTGTTCATCAGTGTCGCTGAATCTACCGTGATACGTTTGCCCATCCGCCAGTTAGGATGTTGCAACGCCTGCCGGGGCGTCACCCGCTCCAGGCGCGCCCGCGGCCAGGTGAGGAAAGGCCCGCCCGAGCCGGTCAGGATCAGCCGGCGGACTTCTCGCGGCTGCCCGGCGCGCAGGCACTGGTGGATGGCGTTGTGCTCGCTGTCCACCGGCAAAATCGCGGCCCGGCTGAGCGAAGCGGCCCGGGTGACGAGCTCGCCGGCCGTCACCAGCACTTCCTTGTTGGCCAGCGCCACGGTCTTGCCGGCCGAAAGCGCCTGATAGGTCGCCTCCAGGCCAACGATGCCGACCGCGGCCGAAACCACTAATTCCGCCCGCGGATGCGTGGCGACCGCGCTCAACCCTTCCCTGCCCCAGACGATTTCCGGCTCACGCGGCACGCCCAACTCCCGCAAGCGCGCGCGCAGGAGCGGAACTTTGTCCGCCGAGGCAATGGAAACCAATTCCGGGTGGTAGCGCGCCACCTGGCCGGCCACCTGCTCAATGTTTTCGCCGGCCGCCAAGGCGGCGACGCGGAAGTGCTCGCCCAGTTCTTCCACCACGGCGAGGCACTGACGGCCGATCGAGCCCGTCGAGCCAAGAATCGCCAGCGTGCGCATTCGTACGGCTAAAACCCGCCGCGCAGTAACAACAGCCAATAGTACCACAGCGCCGGCAGAGCAAAGAGCAGCGCATCGATGCGGTCGAGAACGCCGCCGTGGCCGGGAATAATCGCCGAAGAGTCTTTCACGCCCGCCGCGCGCTTGAGCGCCGATTCGGCCAGGTCGCCCACTTGCGCGGCACCGTTGACCACCAGCGGTAGCAGAAGCCCGTGCCAGAAACTGCTCCCCAACGGGTCAAACCAGGCGCGAAAAAGCCAGAAGCCCAGGCCCACTGTCACCAACGCGCTGATGACAGTCCCCTCGACCGTCTTGCCCGGACTCAACACCGGCGCTAACTTGTGCCGCCCCAGTGCGCGTCCACCGAAGTAGGCGGCCGTATCGCCGATCCACACCAGCGCCAGAAGATAAATCAAAACCCATTTACCATCCGGCGCCGCCCACACCTGAAAGACCAGGGCAAAGGGGACGGCGAGGTAGAAAAGTCCGAATACCGATGCTGCGCTGGTCGCAGGAATTTCTGTCAGTGAGCGCGTGCGCGCCGAGAAGGCGAAAAGCAGCAAGCTGCCAAGAAGCAGGGCCGGCACCCAATGCACTGGTCGAAAGGCCGCCGCCACCCAGATGGCGAGAGCCACCAGATAGACGGGCAGCCGCGCCGGCGCCACGCCCACGCGGCCCATTAGCTCCAGGTATTCCCACAAACCCAGTAGGCCGAAGGGCAGCAGGCCCAGGAAGAAAAGCCACAGCGGCGCCCAAAACACCAGAGCCAGGACGGCGGCCACCAACACCAGGCCGATCAGGACGCGAATGATGAGCGAGCGTTCCCGCATGCCAAGGCGGCGATTGTAACAGTGATGGAGCGGGCGAGCGGCCGGTAATTTCTTAACTGCGAGTCAGGATGCCGCGCCGAGTTTCGGGGCGCGTCGCAGAGGAGGCGGGAGCTTTTTCGGCCTGGGCGCGCTGCTGCTCGGCGGAGAGCCCGCCGTAGCGGCGCTCGCGGCGCTGGAAGTCGAGAATGGCTTCGAGAAGATGAGCCGGAGTAAAATCCGGCCACAAGGTATCGGTCACGCAGATTTCCGTATAGGCCAACTGCCACAGCAAGAAGTTGCTGAGGCGCATTTCGCCGCTGGTGCGAATCAGCAGGTCGGGATCGGGAAAGTCAGCAGTGTAGAGCTGGGCGGCGAGCGCGGCTTCGTCCACGGCGTCCGCCACCGGGCGGTGGTTCTGTGCCAGAAGCTTGCGCACGGCGTCCACCAGCTCGGCGCGGCCGCTGTAGTTGAGAGCGACAACCACTTGCAGCCCGCTGTTGGCCGCTGTCTGCTCAAGAGCCACCGCCACGTCCTCGCGCACCCGGGCGGGCAACTCCTCCCAGCGGCCGATGACCCGCAGGCGAACGTTATTCCGCCGCATATAGTCCAAGTCGCGACGCACGTATTCCCGCAGCAAGCGCATGAGAAAGTTGACCTCTTCCGGCGGGCGCTTCCAGTTGTCGAGCGAGAAGGCGTACAGAGTCAGCACCGGCAGCCGGATGCGGGCGCAGCTCTCGACAATCTCGCGTACGGCTTGCACGCCAGCGCGGTGCCCGGCGATGCGGGGCCGGCCGCGACGCCGCGCCCAGCGACCGTTGCCGTCCATAATGATGGCGATGTGGCGCGGTAGCGCCGACGGATCGATTTGCGCCCAGAGGGCGGCCTCCGCGCTTCCCGCTTTGAAAGGTTGGCTCTCTTTCACGCCCGTCACCGTAGCATATCCCTTGCAGGCTGACAATCAACCAGCGCCCGCTCAGCCGCCGCGCGGAATCAGGCCCAGCACGGTGCCGGTAAAGGAAAAGTAGAGCAGGGCCAAGCTAAGAGCGATCATCAAGACCGCCGTTGACCAGGCAATCGCGTTGGCGCCAGCCTGGTTGCACCACGCGCCCATCAGGTCGCGACGGTTGACCAGCACCAGCATGAAAATCAGCACCACGGGCAGCAGGAAGCCGTTGACGACCTGCGACAGCACCATCACCCGCACCAGTGGTGTGCCCGGAAGCAGAATCAATCCCGCACCCACCACCAGGAGCGCGGTGTAGAGCGAGTAGAAAATCGGCGCCTCGCGGAAGGGCCGATTGAGGCTGGCTTCCACCCCCAGCCCCTCGCAGATGACATAGGCGGTCGAGAGCGGCACAATCGAAGCCGCCAGCAGCGAAGCCATCAGCAGTCCGACCGCGAAAAGAATGTAGGCATAGTTACCCGCCAGCGGCTGGAGGGCGTGCGCCGCCGCGGCGGCATCGCCAAACTGCGAAATCCCCGCGCGGTGCAGCGTGGCCGCGCACGCCACGATGATGCTGAACACGATCACCGCGCAACTCACGCTCCCGGCCAGCACATCGACGCGCGTTTCCCAGTAGCGCCCTCGCGGTACGTTGCGCTCCACCACTCCGGCCTGGAGATAGAAAAACTGCCACGGGGCTACGGTGGAACCGACCAAGGCCAGGACGAGTAAGACATAATCCGAGTTCGGCTCCCACGTGGGTCGCACGACGTGATAGGCGGCGCTCCACCAATCGGGCTCGGCCAGCACCACCGAGACGACATACGAAAGATAAAAGAGACAACCCACCAGGAAAACCCGCTCTACGCTGCGATAGCTTCCCCGCACCACCACCGCCCAAATCACCACAGCCGCCAGCGGAACGCTGACGTACTTGCTCACCCCGAACAGTTGCAAGCTGGCAGCGATGCCGGCGAATTCGGCCAGGATGTTGCCCAGGTTCACCGCCAGCAAGGCCAGCATCAGAAAGAAGGTGGTGCGGAACCCGAACTCCTCGCGAATCAGGTCCGAGAGCCCTTTGCCGGTGATGGCGCCCAGGCGCGCGCCCATCTCCTGCGTGAAGTAGAGCACGACCGCCATGGGAAAAACTGTCCACAGCAAGAGATAGCCGAACTGCGCCCCGGCCAGCGAGTAACTGTAAATGCCACCCGCGTCCTGATTGACGGTGGCGGTGATGAGACCCGGCCCCACCACGGCGAATAACAGCGTCGCCCTCCGCCGCCACAAGCGCAGGCGGCGGCGCGGCGCCTCCAGGGGCGCCAGCAGGGCTCTTACCTTCTCGGTTGCCATAGGCGGTGCACGACGTCGTCCACGGAAATTACTCCGACCAGTTTCTGCTCCGCGTCCACCACCGGCAGCGAGCGCAGGTCGTACTTGTCGAACAATTCGACAACCTGCTTCGCCTGCGTCTCGGCTTCGGCAAATACCAACTGCTCGCCGCGCAGGCTGGCGAGCGAGCTCTCGCCGGCCGCCAGCAGAAGACGAGCCAGCGGCACCGCCCCTGTCAGCACGCGGGCTTCGTTCACCAAATAAATCGTATCCAACGAGTCGGCGCGCTCGGGCTCGTCGCGCAGCAGACTGGCCGCCTGGGACACGGTCGTCGCCTCCGGCACCCAAAAGACGTCGGGGTTCATCAGCCCGCCGGCGGTGTTCTCTTCGAACTGGAGCAGCTCGATCAGCTCTTCCCTCTCCTGGCGGTTCATATCCTGGAGAACTTCGACGGCGGTCGCCTCCGGCAACTCCGCCAGCACATCGGCGGCCTCGTTGGGAGGCATCTGTTCCAGGATGTCGGCGGCGCGCCCTTTGTCGAGCTCCTCGAGAATGCGCACCTGAAGGTCGTCTTTGACCTGGCCCAGGGCTTCGGCGGCCGTGGCCGGGTCGAGTCCTTCAATGACAGCCCCGCGCTCCGCGGGCGCCAGCTCCTCGATGATGTCAGCAATATCCGCCGGATGAAGGGCCGCCAGCTTCGACTGCGGCAGCTTGAGCTTTACCCGCCGCAGCGGGTCGGTCTCAATCAGGTCTACCAGCTCCCAGGGAATCACGCGCGTGGGCAGCCCCTTCTGCAAGGTGCGCACCAGCGCGGGAGCGAACACTCCTTTCAGCAGCCGCCGCAGGGCGCCCGCCAAACCAACGTCCACCTGGGCGACCCGCAGCTCCATGTGGCCGTTCAGGCTGCGCTCGCTGAGGTCGAGGTCGTTGATGCGCACCACCTTGCGGCCGTGGATGTCAATGATTTGCTGGTCGAGCAGGTCCTTGCGCACCGTGAGCCAGCCCTCGTCCGGCCGGTAGGGTTCGAGTTGCAACTCATTGGCGTTGAGCCGAACCGTCCCTGGGGCCACCGAGGCCACCTGGTCGTGCCGGGCGACGAGCGGCTGATAGCGGCCACGCGCGATTACCAGCCGCGCAATGCGATTCGCCTGCTCAGAGGGAACCAGGCACAGCTCCCGCACCCGGCCAACGTAGTTTCCTTGCGCGTCATAGACGCTGGCGTCGAGCAATTCGGTTACGTGAATCATAGCCATCCCTTGCTAGGATGAAACAACTGCTGTGCGTGACCGTGCGCCACGGCCAAACCCTGGTCGGTTGCAACACTCATCGCTTCTTCGGCTCCCGGGCAAAGGGCTGGCGCGCCGTGATTCCTTTGCCTTCGACAACCGTGACCATCTGATTGGCGTCGAGGTTCTCCACCACCTCCACCTGTCCGCTGGGCCAGCGAATCTCCAGGCGCTCGGCGCGTGACGCGGAGCCCAAGCCAAAATGCACCCGCAGATCGTTCTCTCCGAGATAGCTGGAGCCCGCCTTCACCTCGCGGAGTTGCGATTTCCCGCCCACGGTCAGCCTCAGCCGCGCGCCCACGCCGTCGCGGTTGCTCTTCGTCCCCACCGTGCGCACCAGCAAAGAGTTCATCCGGTTGCCGCCGTCGTTGCGCAGCAGGTCGGCCGTCTGATTGTTGTTGCTAATCAAGACGTCCAGGTCGCCGTCGTTATCCAGGTCGCCAACGGCCAGCCCGCGGCTGACTTTCACCAACGCCAGGCCCGGCCCGGCGCTCGTGCCGATTTCCGTGAACTTTCCCTGACCGTCGTTGCGAAAAAGCAGATTGCGCTGCGCATAGGTCGCGGCGTCGCGAAAATAGCTGGCGTTATCCAAAATGTGGCCGTCGGCCACGATGACGTCCAAGTCGCCGTCGTTGTCGTAGTCAAAAAAGGCCGTGCCAAAACCTACATAGGGAAGGCTAGCCTCGTTGTGGCCGCTTTCCGAAGTCACGTCGGCAAAGAGCCCCTTGCCCAGGTTGCGATACAGGGTGTTGTGCTCCAAATCGAGGTTAGTGACGAAAATATCGAGCCGGCCATCGTCATCCATGTCGGCCATGTCCGTGCCCATCCCCGCCTCGGGCCGCCCCTCGCCGTTTACCGCCACGCCCGCCAGCATGCCCACTTCTTCAAAGCGGCCCTTGCCAAGATTGTGGAAGAGAAAATTGGGCACGGAATCATTGGCGACGTAGATGTCGAGCCAGCCATCGTCATCATAATCGCCGAACACCACCCCCAGCCCCTTGCCCGCTGTCGTGTAGATACCCGCGGCGCGCGTGATGTCGGTGAAGGTGCCGTCACCGTTGTTGCGGTAGAGCGTGTCGGGCAAGCCGTTGTATACGTGCGGATGGCAGTAGGCGCGCACCCGCTGCACCAGGTCGCCGCAGAATTTGTTGTTGCTGACGCTGAAGTCGACGTAGTTGGTCACAAACAGGTCCAGATCGCCGTCGTTGTCAATGTCGCCCCAGGCGCAGCTCGTGCTCCACCGCGGGTCGCCTACCCCCGCCGTCGCCGTCACATCGGTGAACGTGCCGTCGCCATTGTTGCGGTAAAGAACGTTGGGGCCGACGTTGGTCACGTAGAGATCCTCGTCGCCGTCGTTGTCGAAGTCGGCCGCACAGGCTCCCATGCCGTAGCCGCTGTAAATGATGCCGGAGCCCTCAGTCACGTCGCGGAAGGTTCCATCGCGGTTGTTCTTGTAAAGGACGTGCCGCGCCTGGCGCTGCAGCTCCGCGTTGACCAACGAGCCGCCATCGACCAGAAAAATATCAATCCAGCCATCGTTGTCGAAGTCGAAGAACAGGCCGCCCGACCCCATGGTTTCGGGCATGTACTTCTCCGGCGTGCCTCCGTTGATGTGCCGGAACGTAATTCCCGCCGCCGCCGAAATGTCTTCGAAGACAACACTCCCGGCCGCCGCCGCAAGACTCGGGCTTTTCTCCGGCGTCAGAGGAGGTTGGGCAGACGTTGTTTTCGTGCTCACCTGTCCGGTGACTTTCTCCGCAGACGTACTTGCGCTTGAGCCAGCAGCCATTGGCGCAGAAAGGGTTTCCAGCAAGGCTACGATGTCGCGGTGCCCGCCTTTAGCGGCGGCCGACAAGGCGGTGTCGCCGTTGCTGTCTTTGAGGCTCACGTCGGCGCCCGCCGCCAGCAAGACCTCGACCGCCGCCGTGCGGCCCCAATACGACGCGGAAATCAACGCCGTCGAGCCCTCGCTGCCCTGGGCGTTGCCCTCGGCGCCGCCCCCCAGCAAGGCGCGCAGCACTTCCGCCTGCCCCTGCGTGGCGGCGTGCATGAGCGCTGTCGCAGCTTTTTTGTCGCGGGCATTGACGTCCGCGCGTGCTTCCAGCAGCGTGCGCACCACCTCGAGGTCGCCATTCCAGGCCGCAAACATCAACGCCGTCCGGCCATTCTCGTCTTTGGCATTGATGTCCGACCCGGCGGCCAGCAAATTGCGCACACTGGGGACGTCTCCATCGCGCGCCGCCAGCAAGAAAGCGGTTCCTCCCTTTTCATCTCGAGCGTGAACATCGGCGCCGGCCGTCAGCAAGACTTGAATCGTTTCCCGGTGGCCCGGGCTGGCCGCCAGCGTGGCGGCCATGCTCAAGGCGCTGTTTCCGAACTTGTCTTGCGCGTTCATCTCGGCGCCGGCTCCCAGCAGCGCTTGAACGCTTTCGGTGAAACCCTTGCCGGCCGCAAACAGTAAAGCGGTTCGCCCATTCGCATCTCTGGCGTTGGCATCGGCCCCGCCCTTGAGCAACGCCTCGAGCGTTGCGGTGCGCCCCTCGGTGGCGGCCACCATGCTGGCAGTCGTGCCTTCGCTGGCGCGCGCGTTCGCCTCGGCGCCCCCGGCCAGCAAAGCTTCCACAGCCGCCGTGTGCCCTTCGTGGGCGGCCAGCATCAAGGCGGTGGTCCCACTGGGTGTCTTGCTGTTCACCTCTGCGCCGCCCTTGAGCAGAGCAGCAATGACTTCCGCCCGGCCCCAATATGCCGCGTGCAGCAGCGCCGTGAGCGCTTTGTCGTCTTTGCTGTTGACGTCGGCATGCGCCGCCAGCAGCGCCCGCACAACTCCCAGATGGCCGCCCGCAGCCGCCACCATCAATGCTGTCACCCCATTTTCGCCGCGCGTGTTGGCGTTGGCTCCCTGCGCGAGAAGCGCGCGCACCACGGCCACATCGCCTTTCCCCGCCGCCGCCAGCAAGGCAGCGTCGAGGTCGGCGGCGGAGAGAAGCAACGGGAGTAGGGAAAAGATCAGAAGTGCGCTCGAGCAGCGTCTCACGCGTTCACACTCATAGGGCGATTGTATACCGACGAGAGTTTGGCGGCTACCGCCGGCGAGTGCGGCGAGTAGGAGGAAAGACCATGTTTTTCGCGCGCTGGCCTCTCTGCCGGCGCCAGTCGGCGTACAGCTCGGCATAGCTACGGGTGAT
>JBOGNW010000061.1:0-5600 GCA_050747425.1 Candidatus Acidiferrales bacterium | reverse complement strand
GCGGTGGCGGCGCGCTACACGCAGGGGCCGGGGATGGACGAGCACTTGGCGCAACTGCGCGAGGGCGCCACCTATTACTACGAGGCCGACGGGCTGGGCTCGATTACCTCGCTGACTGACTCTGGGGGCGCGGTGGTGCGGACCTACGTCTACAACGTCTTTGGCTGGTGGGCGAGCGGGTCGGGGACGCTGCTGAATCCCTACCACTTCACCGGGCGGGACTCCGACACCGGCTGGTTCACGGGGTTCAACTACCACCGCGCCCGCTACTACGACTCGCAGTTCGGGCGCTTCCACAGCGAAGACCCGATCAGCTTCGATGGCGGAGTAAATTTCTATACGTACGTGGAGAACAATCCTGCCAACTTCAACGATCCCTACGGTCTCTACAAGCGTCTCCCCGGAGTTCCTCCCGTCACGAACCCCGAAATGGTCAGGTTTCTGCAATGCATGGATAAATGCACAGGGAGAGAGGAGACGGTTACCGCTACAACCAATGGATTGCACCTGGATCCTGGCCATGCAGCGGGCACCAGCGTGGACATCAGCCCGACGGGTACGCCGTCCCGTCGAATCTTCTGCTGCGCGGGCAGGTGCGGAGCAGAATACGCGCTAGACGAGAGGAAGTTCAAGACCAAGTACAGTACGGGCCCCCACTATCATATCCAACTCGTGGCCCCAGCCGAGCCGAAGCGAAACGCGATACCGCCTGAGTGCAGGCCGTGCCGCCCTCGATAGGAGAACGCGCCGTGAGGACTAGGTTGTCAATAACATCGGCAGCAAAGCTGTGTTTATTGGTCGCTACGATAGCAGGGGTGTCCGCCCCACTAGCGTCCACTGGCCGAGGTAATCTCCCCAGCGACCTGCAGGACCAACTCTCAAAGAGATATCCAGGTGCTCGTCTAGTTAGAAGAGCAGATCTGAGCAAGAAGCATAGGCAAATCTTTCAGAGAGACCACGGTAGGCGGTGCCCTGGTGCAGTACGGGTGGACTTCTACGGTGACGGCAAGCCCACATGGGCCCTTGTGCTTCTTGAGGGAAAAGGCTCGAGCGCGAAAGCCCATCTCGTTCTTGCTAGGCGGCTCGCTCAAGCCTGGGAGTTCACTTCGCTAGACGAAACTGATGCGGCGGTTGCACCTGTAGTTTGGAGTGAAGGGCCGGGTGAGTATCGCGACGTCTACGAGCATACGACGGTGCGAGCTGCAAGCGAGGTGATCGTGTTCGCCGGCTACGAGTCCTGGGCCATACTGTATGCTTGGACTGGGGGCGAAATAGTGAAGGTATGGATAGCGGACTAGCTTGATAAGAACCACCACCGCGGACTATGTCGAAGGCTCCCTGAGCTGGCTGACGCGGAGGTAGTATCCCGACTCGACACCTACGACTTCAAAGGGCGGCCGCACCTCTTCGGCCGACGCCCTCAAGCGCGCCACCAGCTTCCCTCCAGCCTCCCGGAGACGTACACTTAGGAGCGGGTGGGGGAGCGGCTCAACTCGTGAGGCTGGAGAGGCGCAGCGCCCGCCCCGTCCCGAAGGGTCGGGACAAAAGGTCCAACCGGCTGCGGCCGACAAAACCATGAAGCTGGAAAAGCGCACCATCGGCAAGGAGACGCTTCCGAACGGCCTGACGGTCATCACCGAGGCTATGCCGCAGGTGCGCTCGGTGACGGTGGGCATCTGGGTCCGGGGCGGGTCGCGGATTGAGCCCGCGCCGCTGAACGGCATCTCGCACTTCATCGAGCACATGGCCTTCAAGGGGACCAGCCGGCGGACGGCGGAAGAAATCGCCCGCGAGGGCGACGCGCTGGGGGGCACGCTCGACGCCTTTACCTCGAAAGAAATGGTGTGCTTCAACGCCAAGGTGCTCGACGAGCATCTGCCGCGGGCCTTCGACATCCTGGCCGACCTGGTGACCGCCCCGCTCTTCCGCGAGGAGGACATTGAAAAGGAGCGCAACGTCGTGCTGGAAGAAATCAAGATGGACGAGGACAACCCCGACTACCTGGTGCACGAAATTTTCACGCAGAATTTCTGGCGCGGGCACGCCATCGGGCGGCCCATCCTGGGGACGAAGCGGACGCTGGCGGGCTTCGGGCGCGAAGTGGTGAGCGACTTCTTCCGGCGGTGGTACGCGCCCAACCACATTCTCATCACCGCGGCCGGGCATTTGGAGCACGAGGGGTTCGTCGAGCTGGTGGGGCGGCACTTCCTGCCCTTGCAGCCGTTTCCCAACGGCTACCAGGACTCGCCGCCCGGCCATTCGGCGCGGGTGGTGATTCGCAGCAAGCGCGACCTGGAGCAGATCCACCTGTGCGTGGGGGTGCCGAGCTACCCCATGGGGCACGAGCAGCGCTACACGGTGGCGGTGCTGAATACGATTCTGGGCGGGGGGATGTCGTCGCGGCTTTTCCAGAACATTCGCGAGCGCGAAGGGCTGGCCTACGCCATTTTCTCCGACCTGCAGGCGTACCGCGACACCGGCTGCATGACGATTTACGCCGGCACGGCGCAGGAGAAAGCGGCGCAGGCGGTGCGGCTCATCCTGCGGGAGCTGAACCGGCTGAAGCGCGAGCCGGTGGCGGCCGAGGAGCTGCGGCGCGCCCAGGACAACCTCAAGGCCAGTCTGATGATTTCGCTCGAATCCACCAACGCGCGGATGTCGAACCTGGCGCGGCAGGAGTTTTACTTCGCGCGGTTTTTCAGCTTCGATGAAATCCTGGCGGGGATTGACACGGTCACGCGCGAGCAAGTGCAAGCCGTGGCACAGGAGTTCTTCCGGCCGGAGCTAGTGGGGATGACGGTGCTGGGGCAGGTGGAGAGCTTCGAAGTGGCCCGCGACGAACTGGCCCCGTGAATAGTTAGCTCCGTGAGCAGTCCGAAGGGGAGCAAAAGCAGATTCCTCGCCGCTCCCTCGACTCCGCTCCCCTCGACTGTGCTCGGGGTCTCCGCTGCGCTCCGACAGGGCAGGCGGAATGACAGGGTGGCCCGCGACGAACTGGCCTCGTAAACGCTGTTGTTCGGGAGAATCGGCGTTATAGGCTCATGCACCCACAGGTGGCGTAGTTTCCGCCCGGAATCCTGCCCCACACCCAGATGTACCGCAGACCAGCTATGACCCTCATGCCTCTCTCCTTTGGGGTGGTGCCGGTTCACACAGGGAGTGCCATCCATCTCCGGGCTTGACAGGGGACAAAGATTCGATACAATAATAAGCGATAGGTTATTGTAGCAGTAAGGAGCTTTGTATGGCAAAAGCAACGATCAAGTCCAAGTCCGGGGCGTTCATAACGGTCGAAGGTAGCGAAAGGGAGGTTTCCAATATCCTTGCGACGTTCGAGAAGGCTGCTGCGGTGGGTCACGCCAAGGAAGTCATAGCTAAGACGGAAGCGGTTAAGAGGGAGCAGAAAAAGCGTGCCGCCGCCTCCGACCTTGTGATTGGTTTGAAGGAAGATGGGTTTTTCGATAAGCCGAAAGGTTTGGCTGAAATCGCGAAGGCACTCGAAGAAAGCGGATATATATATCCAGTAACGACGCTTTCTGGTGTTGTGCTGGGTCTCGTACAGAAGAAACTTCTAGGCCGCAAGAAGCTCGAAGGCAAGTGGGTATATGGCAAGTAGAAAGATCAAGGTCGCCAAAACAGCTACAGTGGCTTTGAAGATCCTGTGGGAAGAAGGCTTCTTTCGGGGCTGGAAGAAGAAAGCTGCCATCGTTGAGCGCCTAGCCAAGAGGGGCAGCAATTTTTCCGGGGCCGAGCTCGGCATGGCGTTAAAGCGGGCGAAACATCTCACCCGCAGGGGGAGTTCGGGCACTTACGAATACATCCAAAAGTATCCCTTCGTCGCGGAGAAGTCGGTCTCCGACGCGAGGGAGAAGGGGTGACCCCATGGACGAAAAAAAACTTATCGCAACACTTCAGCAGATCAAGGCCCTCGCCGAAGAGGGCCTTCGTGCAGTTGCAGACCGGCCGAAACCTTGGGGGCGTAGGAAGAAGCCGGCAGAGGCAAAGAGTCACGGACCTCTCCACGTTGAGTTCGACAAACCTCTCCGCCCTTTCATGAAAAGCGATGCGAAGGGGCTGAGTGGCCCGAAAAAGTTTGCACTCCTGTTGAGCCGACTTACCAAGGGTGACCTCAAGAAAGAGGTAGCACTGAAGGAAATAGAAAGGGACTGGAATCGCATGACCTCACTTCTTGAAATGAAATTCAATCGCTTTTTCCCCGCTCAGGCGAAGGACAACGACTGGGTCGAGTCGAAAAAGAAAGGTTTTTACAATCTCCGGCCTGATTGGAAGAATATTCTAGAAACATAGCGAAAATGTATGAACTTTAATCAGAATCTAAAAGCGTTTCTTCGGGCTCTTCCTCTCTCAAAGATGACCGGCCACCAAAAGTTCTTGTCTGTGGCGGCAGTGGCTTGCGGAGGAAAGGAGGGAGTGGAAATCGCTACAAAGGACATTGACCAGGGGTGGCGGAAATCCTTGCTCAGGGTCAAATACAACCCTTCCTTTCACGATCGTGCGCAACGAGAAGGTTGGGTTGATCCAATCTCCGGGAAGAAGGGGATATTCGTCGTTACACGGGTAGGGCTCGACCACCTAACCGCCCTGCCCGCGCTCGACAGCGAGCTGAGTGCGGGGGAACTCAAGCAATCGGGTCGATTCATCATAGTCAATCGAAAGGCAACACACACGTTCGACAAATTTCTAAGAAAGGTTCTTGCAGAGGCAAAAATCGAGGTCTTAATCGCTGATTCTTGGGTAGATGGAACGATTTTCGACGATGTGCTCGATGTGACCCCCAAGACAATTCCTGTGAAACTGATTTACGCACAGGCAACGGACAATTTCCAGCAGAGAGCTAAGCGGTTTTCGACGGAGTACCCGAGGTTTATCGCGCGGAGGTATAAGCACTTACACGACCGCTTCATGGTTGTGGGCGACACGGGTTATGTTCTTGGCCCGTCAATCAAGGATGCAGCTTCTAACTCGCCAGCATTGGTCGTCGAACTGGGGACAAAAGAAAAGCATCTACTACGGGCATTCTTTGAGGAATTGTGGAAAAAGACTAAGGCGATGACATAGACAGTTTGCTTACAGGCCAGGGAGTGGAAAGGGAAGGGGAAAATGAAAAGGCGGCGAGAACTTTCCGATTTGGTTTCGGTGGGGCCGGCGACGGTGCGCGACCTCGAACGGGTGGGGGTGCGGACGGTGCCAGAGCTGGCGCAGCGCTCGCCGGAGAAACTGTACGAGCGGCTCTGCGAAGTCACCGGGCAGGCGCACGACATTTGCTGCCTCGATGTTTTTCGCGCCGCCGTGGCTCAGGCACGGAACCCCCGGTTGCCGGCTCGACAACGGCAGTGGTGGTACTGGAGCCAGGAGCGGAAGAGAAAGCAGTCCCTCAGGGGCTAAAGCCCATATCTATATTGGCCCTTGAATGTCAGGGCTTCCCGCTAACAACGCGGGATCTCCGCTGCGCTCCGAGAAGCCCTGACCCGCCAAAGCCAATGTAACTGAGGCGCTCCCCTCGACTGCGCTCCCTTCGGCCGAGCTCCCTTCGACTCGCTGCGCTCGCTCAGGGTCTCCGCTGCGCTGCGACAGGGTCT
>JBOGNW010000060.1:0-3974 GCA_050747425.1 Candidatus Acidiferrales bacterium | reverse complement strand
CTGCTGGAGCTTGTCATGGCTCAAGGCGCGCAGGAAAAGCGTGCCCGGCGTTTCCGGGGCCCGGTCGGCCCGGCGGTTGAGGGTTTCGAGGGCCTCCTCCAGAAAGCCGCCGAGGTAATAGGCCGAGGCCAGGTCGCCATAGGTCGAGACGCGGGCCGGATCCATTCGCACCGCGGCCCGCAACTCGTGCGCCGCGGTCTCGTACTGGTGAGTTTGAAGGAGAGCGTAGCCGAGCGAGGCGCGCAGCTCGGCTTCGCCCGGCTGTTGCTGGAGGGCTTTTTGGTAAAGCGCGATGGCTTCCGGCCAGCGTTTGAGCTCGGCCAGGGTATCCGCCTGCTCGCGCACGCTGGTATGCGCGTAGGCTTCGCCGCCTTCCCGGGCGGCGGCCTCGAAGTGCTGGAGCGCCTCTTCGGCTCGACTCAGCTCGCGCGCCAGGCGCCCGGCCCGCAGGCGCATCTCACCCGCCCGTGACCCCGGCCGGCTCGACCTCGAGGCGAAATAGTTCTCATAGGCGGCCAGCGCTTCTTCTTTTTTCCCCTGATTCTCGAGCAGTTCACCCCGGAGCGAGGCCAGCTCGGAATCCTCCGGGGCTAGCGTCGCCAGTTCGGCGACCACGGCTTCGGCCGCGGCCCAGTCTTGGCTGGCCAGCAGCAAGGCCAGGGCGGCGCGACGCGGTTCGGCGGCCTTGGGGTCGAGGGCCGCGGCCTTCCGATATTCCTCTAAAGCTTTTTCTTTCTCCCCCAGGTGCTCGAGAGCGGCGCCGCGGTAAAGATGGGCGCGGTAGTGGTCCGGCGCCGACTGCAAGATTTCGTCGAATTCAGCTACCGCGTCGGCGGCTTTGCCGTTCTCCAGCAGCAGCAGGCCCAGGTTCAGCCGGGCCGCGGTGAGCTTGGGGTCAACTTCGAGAGTCTGGCGATAAACCTCCATCGCCTCGGCGGCTCGCCCCTCGAGGCTGTAGCAGTAGGCCAGGTTGAAGAGCGCCCCGATGTGCCCGGGGTGTTCGAAGAGAAACTTCTCCAGCAAGCTGGCGGCAGCGGCATAATCCTTACGGTCGAGGGCTTCCTGGGCCGCCGCCAGCGGAGCTTCTGGTGAGGCTTCCTGTTCGGCGACCGGCCTCTGTTCCTGCCGTCCGGCGGCGGGCAGGGCAGTGAGGAAAAGAGCCAGAACCGCAACCCACCCCAGTGGCCGCGCGGGGCGGAAGGCAGAGCTTGGTGTGCTCATCGCGCTGCGACCGTCTTATTCCCGCCGGTGGAATTCTTGAGCACGCGTGCCAGGAATTGTCCGGTGTAGGAACCCTCGGTGCGGGCCACCTGCTCGGGCGGCCCCGCCACCACCAGGCGGCCGCCGGCTTCGCCGCCCTCCGGCCCCAGGTCAATCACCCAGTCGGCGGTTTTGATGACTTCGAGGTTGTGCTCGATGATCAGCACCGTGCCTCCGGCCTCGAGCAGCTTGCGAAACGCCGTCAGTAGTTTTTGGATGTCGTCGAAGTGCAGGCCGGTTGTCGGCTCATCGAAAATATAGAGGGGGCGCGCCGGGCCTTCGGTATCGGCGCTGCTTTCCCGCGCCAGGTGCGCGGCCAGCTTGACCCGCTGGGCCTCGCCGCCCGAAAGCGTGGTCGCCGACTGGCCCAGCCGTAGGTAGCCCAAACCCACTTCGTCCAGCACTTTGAGCCGCCGCACCACCTTGGGTGCGGCCGCGAAAAAAGAGAGGGCGGCGCGCACCGTCAATTGCAGGATTTCGTGGATGTTCTTTCCCCTGTAGCGCACCTCGAGCACGCCGCTCTTGAAGCGCGTCCCCTGGCACTCCTCGCAGGTGAGTTCCACGTCGGCCAGAAATTGCATCTCCACCGTAACCGTGCCGTCCCCCTGGCAGGTTTCGCAGCGCCCGCCGGGGACGTTGAAGCTGAAGGTGCCGGAGCGGTAGCCGCGCTTCTTGGCGTCGGGCGTCGAGGCCAGCAGCTCGCGGATGGCGTCAAAGGCTTTGATGTAGGTGACCGGGTTCGAGCGCGGCGTGCGGCCGATGGGCGATTGATCCACGAGCACTACGTTGCGAACGAGCTCCGCGCCTTCCACGGCCGCGCAATTCAGCGACTGGGCATCGGCGCCGTTGGGCCGCGCCGCCAGCGAACGGTTGATGACTTCGTGCACCAGCGAGGATTTTCCCGAGCCCGAGACGCCGGTTACGGCCACCATCAGGCCCAGGGGAATTTCGACGTCAATTCCCTTGAGGTTGAAGGCTGTGCAGCCGCGGAAGCGCAGCCAGTCGCGGTGCGGACGTCGCCGCGTCGCCGGCACCGGCACGCGCAACTCTCCGCTCAGGTAGCGGCCGGTCAGCGATTCAGCCGATTCCAGCAGCTCCCGCTGGCGGCCGGCGAAGACGACTCGCCCGCCGTGTTCGCCGGCGCCGAGTCCGAGGTCAATCAGATAATCAGCGGCGCGAATCAGGTCGGGGTCGTGCTCGACCACCAGGATGGTGTTCCCCAGGCGGCGCAGACTCTGGAGGATGCCGATAAGACGACTCGTGTCCCGCGGATGCAACCCGATGGAGGGCTCGTCCAGCACGTAGAGCGTCCGCACCAGCCGCGAGCCCATCGAGGTGGCAAGCTGAATGCGCTGCGCTTCGCCCCCGGCCAGCGTCGAGGTAAGGCGGTCGAGCGTGATGTAGTCGAGGCCCACTTCGTCGAGAAAGCGCAAGCGGTGCCGCAGCTCTTCCAAGATTTTTTCGGCGATGGCCGCCTGGGCCGGCGTCAGCGCCAACTCATCGAAAAAGCGCCGCGCCTCGGCAATGGTCATCGTGACCACTTCCGTGATCGTCTTGCCCGGCCCGCCGCCGGGCGCGGGCAGACGTACGGCGCGTGCTTCCGCCCGCAGGCGCCCGCCGTCGCACTCCGGGCACGTGGTATAGCCGCGGTAGCGGCTCAGAAACACCCGCACATGCAGCTTGTATTTCTTCCGCTCCAGCCAGGCAAAAAAGCCCTTGATGCCGGGAAAGTCGTCATCGCCCTCGAGGATTTTCTTGCGCTCGCGCGCCGCCAGTTCGTTCCAGGAGCGCTCGACATCAATCCCCGCGCGCCGGGCGAAGGGGCGCAGCGCCAGGGCCAGCTCGCGGTAGCGCGGCTTGGTCCAAGGCTCGATGGCGCCGGCGGCCAGCGGCTTGTTTTTGTCGGGGATGACGCGGTCGAGGTCGAAATCAATGGTGTTGCCGAAACCCTGGCAGCGCGGGCACGCGCCGTAGGGACTGTTGAAGCTGAAGAGCGAGGCCTCGGGGTCGGGAAAGCTCGCGCCGCAGCGCCGGCACTCGAACCGCTCCGTGAAGCGCCACCAGCGCTCCTTCGCGGCTGCGTCTCTGCTGAGCAGTTCCAGAAAAACTTCGCCGTTGCCTTCGCGGTAAGAAAGCTCGAGCGCATCCACCAGCCGTGAGCGCAGCACGGCGTGCTCGCCGCGCTCGCCGGGGAGGGCGAGACGGTCAACCAGCGCGTAGAGCGGCCGGGTGAAATCAATCTCCAGCAGAGACTCGGGCGCCGAGAACTCGAACATGTGGCCTTCCGGCTCGGCGGTGCCGCGCGGGCCCGCCGCGGTGGGTTGATAGAGGCGGTTGAAGCCGCGCCGGCGGAGATTCGAAAGCAGCTCCTTCAAAGCTGCGGGAGCGCGGCGGGCCGCCTTGCCGCGGCCTTTCAGCGCCGGAACCGGAACGGCGACGCGGAAGAGCACATAGAAGCGTGTGCCCGGCGCCAGAGCCAGCACGCGCCCGGCAATCTGGTCCACTGTGTCTTTTTCCACGCGCAGGTGGCACTGCGGGCAGTAGGTTTCGCCGAGGCGGGCAAACAGCAGCCGCAGGTAGTCGTAGACTTCGGTGGCGGTGGCGACGGTCGAGCGCGGGTTGCGGCTGGTGTTTTTCTGCTTGATGGCGATGGCGGGGGCGATGCCGGTAATTTCCTCCACCGCCGGCTTCTCGATCCGCTCCAGAAACTGACG
>JBOGNW010000059.1:0-6841 GCA_050747425.1 Candidatus Acidiferrales bacterium | reverse complement strand
AGGCCGCCAGCTTGCGGATTTCCGGCTTGCGCACGGCGACAAGCTGATGGCATCCCATGCAGGTTTGCACGGAAGGCACTCCGGCGACGGGGCTGTTCTTGGCGTAGGCGTGGCAATACTGGCAGGGTATTTTTTTCTCGCCCGCGTGCAGCTTGTGGCTGAAGGCAATCGGCTGCTCGACGGCCGCACCGGCGAACAAGCGGCTCCAGAGTCCCAGCACGGTGATGGCCGGGACTACGATGACCAACAGCACGAGGAGCACGCGGCTCACTGCTCTCTCGTTCTCTTCCCTGTTTGGCACCTTGTCTCCCGACGTCAACTCTTAGCGACCCGCCTGCCTACCGCGGCGGACGCGTCTCGCCCCGCACCGCGGTCACCTGCTCCGGCCGCACTACCGGGGCAGCGTTGCCCCAACTGGTGCGAAGGTAGTTTTCGACGGCCGCGATTTCTTCGTCACTCAAAACATCCGCATATGCGGGCATAGTGCGCGTCCACTTTCCGGGTGGGTGAACTCCGCCGCTTCCCCAGAGAGTCTTACGGAGAAAGCGGGCGGGGTCGCGAGCGAGCAGTTCGCCCGCGCCGCGCAGTGAAGGCACAAAGGGCGGGATGCCCTCGCCGCCAGCCGTATGGCAGGAGACGCAGTGCTGCTGGTAGACGCGCGCGCCCAGCTCCGCCCAATTGAACCCGGGCCCGGCGTTCGCTTCTCGAGCCGACACGGCGCCGGCGGCGGCCTCAATCACGCCGGGGGAGCTGAAGGTGGGCGAATTGGCATATTCCGGCGGCGGAAAGCCAGCCGAAAACCAGTAATAGCCAGCCCACACCACAACCAGCAAGAACAGGACCCACGCCCAGGTAGGAACGGGCGCCGGGGTCTCGGCGCGGGTTGGCTCCCAGCGCTCGTCGTGCGTGCCGGCATAGGCGTTGATGAGAACGGGAATCTTGCCTTCCACAATGTCATCGTTCTTCAGGCCCATGAGAGCAATCCCCGGGCCATTGCGCACGATGAAGCGCACTTCACGAACGCCGACGACGCCGGCCTGGTCGTAGGCGCGGATGGAGAGCCGATGCGGGCCGTCGGGGAGCCGGGTGGTGTCGAGCTCGAAGGTGGCGGGCGGCCGATAGACGCCGATGGGCTCGGGCGAGTCGTCGAGAAAGATTTCTACTTTGACCGGGTCGTGCTCAAACATGGGAGCTGCCCTCGTCGTCCTCCAAGATAGCGCGCTTGATGTGGTCAGGCCGGTCTTCGCCGGGACGAACCGTGTAGCGGACCGCCAGGTAGAGCGTCCACACCATACCGACAATTGCCAGGCCCACGAGCACATACTCGTAGGCGGCCGGCCGTGTCCCGGACCCGCCGCCGTGACTGTTGTGCGCTTGCAGCACCGCGACGGCGAATCCGGCGAGGGCATAAACGGCGGCGCTCATGGCTGTCCCCGCAAACGCTTGACGTCCTCCGGCGTGGGTCCGGGCGCCTGATTGCCCCAACTGGTGCGCTCGTGCAGGACCACAGCGGCAATTTCTTCGTCCGTGAGCACATCGGCAAAGGGCGGCATCTTGCCAGCGTAGTTCTGACCCGCGATGGACCGCCCCGACAGCCCATTGAGCACGATGCGTACGTGCTCGCTGAAATCTCGATTCGCCACCGTGGCGCTGGCTTTGAGGGGCGGATAGAGGCCGCGGGTGCCGGCGCCATCCATCCCATGACAGCGGGAGCAATGGGCGCCAAAAACCTGGGCGCCCAGGGCGCGCAGTTGCCCTTCTCCCGGGGCTGCGGAGGGCGCGCCCGACGGAGCCGCCTCCGGCCGCTCGCCGCCGAAGAAGCTCATGTCGAGCTTGGGCTGCCGGAGCGCCTGCAAATAGGCCAGCAGCGCCAAAGCATCGCGGCTGGCTACCACCAAGCCCTTCGGCGGGGCATAGTCAGGCGGGACGGGGACGACGGTATCGCCCGGCTCCTCGCGCTCCTTGACTTCAAAGTACCACCAGTAAGCGGGCATCACCGATTCCCGCACCACGGCGCGCGGCTGATAGAGATGGATCAAGTGCCAGGTGGCATCCGGCTGGCGGTTGCCAATATCGGAGAGGTCAGGGCCGGTGCGGCCGGTACCGAGGAGTTGCGGGGTTTGATAGACGTAGTCGCCCGCGGCGGCGGGCCGGCCGTAGAGGCGGTCGTGAGGGACGGGGCGTACCTGCTGGGTGTGGCAGTAGCTGCACCCCTCGGAGATGTAAATCTCCCGGCCGTGCTTCTCCAGCGCGGTGAGGTCGCGCAAGCCGGGCGTGGGAGGAGTCTTCATCATGGTAAGCGCGGGCACGATGGCGATGAAGATAGTCAAGAAAACAAAAATCCCCCAGGCCAGGCCGAACAGCAGGCGATGGTTGACGTGAAAGTTCATCAGTCGGCTGTCACCACTACCGCTGCCTGGTGGGCTTGGGCCGGGGCGCCGCGCCGCATCAGCCAGAGGTTGTAAGCGAAAATGAAATGGCCGAGCACCATCAGCCCGCCCCCAAAGGAGCGCGCCAGCCAGTAAGAAGCCTGCACGGTTACCGATTCGATAAAGGGTTTCTTCGCCACCCAGGCCATGCCCTGTTCGGTGCCACCGATGCTCAACGATACGCCATAAATGAGCACACCGATGAGCGCAAACCAGAAATGGACGCCGACCAGCAGGATGGAGGGCTCGCGGTGGGTGAGCCGCGGCAACATTCCGTAAATGCCGCCCCAGATGAGGAAGGCGACGAAGCCGTACATGGTCAGGTGGGAGTGGCCGACGGTGAAGTGGCTGAAGTGCCAGTAAAGGTTGGCGGTGCGAAAAGCCTCGAAGGTTCCCTGGGTGGAGGCCAGGCCGTAGAACACCGTTCCCACCACGATGAAAGGAATCGAGTAGCTGCGGCGGATGGTGTCCCATTTGCCTTTGAGGGTGAGCAGGAAGTTCCCCGTGCCTGCCCACACCGGCACCATCATGCCGACGCTGAAGACGATGGCGGTGGTTTGCAGCCACCAGGGAATGGGGCTGAAGACGTAGTGGTGGGTTCCGATCAAAGTGTAGAAAATCAGTTGGGTCCAGAAGGCCAGCACGCCCAGCGCATAGGAATAAATCGGCCGGTTCAGGAACTTGGGCAGCAGGTAATACATGATGCCGACCACCACGGGCGTGAACCACATCCCCACGCCCTGGTGCATGTAGTAACCCTGGATGATGGCCTGGGCGAGGCCGTGCTGCCACCAAGGGAGATAGCCCACGGTGTAGAGCGTGGCCAGCCAGGTAAAGGAAGCCAGGATGTACCAGTTGGAAATGTAAATCTCTTCCATGCGCCGGTGCGCCACCGTCTGGTAGAAGTTGATGATGTGGAGGATGACGCCGGTGGCGAAGGGGACGGCGAGCGGCCAGACGTACTCGCGGTACTCCTGGGTGCCGTTGTTGATGCCAGCCAGCAGGGTGACGATGCCGACGGCCACGGTCCAGTTCCAGAGCCACAGGGCGATGCGGGCCAGCTTGAAGCTCCAGAGGCGGACGCGGGAAGTGCGCGGCACCACATACAGGCAGAGGCCGACCATGGCCAGCGAGGTCCAGCCCCAGAAGACAGTGTTGGTGTGCACCATGCGCAGGCGGCCGAAGGAAAACCAAGGATAGGCGAGGAAATCGGGGTAGCTGAACTTGACCGAGGCCAGCAGGCCGGCGCTGGAGCCGACCAGCAGCCAGAAGGTCGCCCAAGCCAGGTAGCTGTAAATGAGACGGATGAAAGCAGGGTCTTCGGCTAGAAACTCCTGAATGCGAACCTTGGAAAGAAAGGTTGCGCCCATTCCGGCTCGGCGACACCTACCCCGCGTGGTCGGCGGGGCTGGCTAGAAATTTGCCCCTGAACGTGAAGCCTTGGAATCGAGCGCAGCCTACTCTACGAAATGGGCAGTGTCAATTGTTGTGTGGACAGAAACGAGACTAACGCGTCGCGGCGGCGGGCGATTGAGAATACACCTGAGCGGCGGCGGCCACGCCGGCGCCGGGGGAGAGGCGGAGGCCGTCGTCGGAGAGGATGTTGTCGAGCGCGGCGAGCAGCAGCAGGACGTTGTTCTCGGTGCAGGAGGCGCCCATCAAGCCGATGCGCCAGATGCGCCCTTTGAGCGGACCGAGGCCGCCGGCGATTTCGATGTTGAATTCTTCTAGCAGGCGGCCGCGAACCTTGCGGTCGTCAACGCCGGCCGGCAGTTTCACCGAGGTGACCGTCCACATGCGCTGGCCGGGGGCGGCCAGCATCTGGAGGCCCATCGCTTCCAGTCCGGCGATGAGGGCTTGCTGGTTGCGGCGGTGGCGCTCCCAACGCGCCTCGAGGCCTTCTTCGTCGAGAATCCGCAGAGCCTCTCGGAGCGCATAAATCATGGTGATGGGCGCGGTGTGGTGGTAGGTGCGCTCGCCGCCCCAGTACTTCATGATGTAGGTGAGGTCGAAGTACCAACTGGGGACGCGGGTGCGGCGGCGGGTGATGATTTCTTCCACCTGCGGGCTGGCGGTGAAGGGCGCCAGTCCGGGCGGGGCGCTCAGGCACTTTTGCGAGCACGAGAAACAAATGTCGAGGCGCTGCGCGTCCACGCGCAAAGGCATGCCGCCGGCGGTGGCGACGGCATCTACAGCGAGCAGCGCGCCGCACTCATCGGCGACGCGGCGGAAAGCGTCGAGGTCGTGCAAAATTCCGGTGGCGGTCTCGCCGTGGGTTACACCCAGCACTTTGACTTTTTTGCCGCGCGCGGCGTCGCGGGCTTGCTGAGGATCCACGGGAAGGCCGGGCTCGGAGGGGAGCTCGATTACTTCGGCGCCGGTGCGCGCCGCCATGTCGGCCAAGCGGGCGCCGAAAAAGCCGGCCACGGTGATGACGGCGGTATCGCCGGGCTCGAGGCAGTTGGACATCGCGGTTTCCATCCCCGCGCTGCCAGTGGCGGAAACAGGAAAGGTCAGCTTGTTCTCGGTGACGAACAAGCGCCGCAGAAGCCCCTGGGTCTCGTCCATGATGCGCAGGAAATCGGGGTCGAGGTGGCCGAGCATGGGGGCCAGCAAGGCGCGGTAGACGCGCGGGTCCATGCAGGAAGGCCCGGGCCCGAGCAGGATGCGGGCCGGATGATTGAGTTCGCCCGGTGGCTTCATGGCTTTTCGCTCGCAACCTCGGTAATGGTGACGTCCACGCGGTGGCCGCCGCCTTTCTTTTTCGACAGCCAGTCGCTCATCTCGCCCGCTAACCGAGCGGCATCGACGCGGAAGCCGGCTTCGAGGAGCCCTTCGGCGCGCGGCAGCGTGTCATCGAAGGCAGCCTCGCCGGTGAAGCGCCGCATGCAGAAGGTGTCGAGCCACTCGAGCGGGCAGGGACGGCGCTCACCGTCCACCACAACTTCCACCTTCAGCTTGCGCGCAAACACCGGCGATTATACCCCAGCGCTTCTGTCTGCCGGCAACGTCCAAATTGGCTGGGCTTTGGCCTGTGGTCTAACCGCCTGGCTTGGTGCCTGCGGCTGGGCTGCGTATAATCATGCCCGCAGCGAAAGCGGACGTTAGCGCAAAGGGGGCCCTGTGGCGCGTAAAACGAGAATTAATATCGGCGACCGCAGCATCGAAGGCGAGGACATGGAATTCAAGACCGGCCGCGAAGATTGGAACGAGTACCAGGTCGAAGACGGCTTCACGGTGCGGATCAAGCTGGTGGTGTCGAGCATCCTCAAGACGCAGGACCGCGACCCGCAGGGGAACCCTGTTTACATCGTGCAATCCACCAACATCGTCAAAGTGCTGCCGCCGGAGACCTACTCGCGCAAAGAAGTGCAGTGAAGCAGCAGGGCCCCTCTGCCTGACGGGCCGTGAGTACCCGGGCGAGCATTGGGCTTGTTCGACCGGCCTTCACACGGGCGTACGCAGGTTGCGCTCAATGATCTTTAGCACCACACCCTCGATGCGGAAGTCATCGGTGGCCGTAACCGGGATGATGTCTGAGAAGGCCGGGTTATCGGCTTTGAGGAGGATGATGGTTCCGCGTTTGATGTAGCGCTTCAACGTCGCTTCGCCGTTCAGGACGCAGGCAATGATGTCGTTCTGACGTGGCCGCAGCGAAGTGTCGACCAGAATCAGGTCGCCGGGCTGGATGGTGGGACTCATCGAGTCGCCCGAGACTTTCAACGCATAGCGGGAGAGCGACCAGGTTTCGGGCATCACTTCGAGTTCTGCGATCGGCTTACGCTGTGTTTCGGCGGGGCTGCCCGCGACGATTTCACCGAAGATAGGCAGGGGACGGGGCGAGGGGGCGCCCCGGCGGACGCCGTGCATGACTTTTTCTAAGATTGGCTTGAGGGTTTGGGGCAGGGCAACGGTGACCAAGTGTCGCTCGTCAATCTTGAGCTCCTCAAAGAGGCGGATGAGAAAATCGATGGAGGGGTACGCCTTCCCGGTTTCAATCTTCGCAACATAGGAATCAGTGCAGCCGAGTTTCCGTGCCAACTCGTATTGGGTGAGCTTGACCTCCCGCCGAGCTCGGCGCACAAGGTCGGCCAGAGGAGCTCGCTTGCTCATCCCTGAGAGATAGATTTAACAGCCCACTCAGGAAATGTCAAAATGTACTTGACAAACTAGTCAGTCAGTATCACAGTGCTAGGTCCGCCGAGCCAAAGGCCGCTATGCTTTGCCAGAAAGCTTGCGGTGACGATCGAACAGGTCTTCCAGATGTTGGATTCAGCCATGCGCTCCGAAGTGGAGCTCATGGAGGAGTTCGTGCAAGCAAGAAAGCTTCTAAGAGCGGCCGAGGCGCAGACGCGCTTGACCGCCCTGGAAGCCTTTCGCCACTCCCTCCAGGTTAACCTCGCTCTGGAAGA
>JBOGNW010000058.1:0-3825 GCA_050747425.1 Candidatus Acidiferrales bacterium | reverse complement strand
GAGCAACTGCCCGAGTTCCCTTTCTTGCAGAAGCCGTCGGCCAACGGTTTTCATGGCGAGTTCGACGCCCAGCTCAACGGGCAAGTTTCGGTTCTGGTGGACTACTCGCCGCAGGCCGAGCGAGTGGTCGCGCAGGCGGTGCGCGCCGTGCTGGGGCGGAGCGAAGCCGAGATGCTGGACGAGGCAGCGCTGGAAGCGGTGCTGAACCCGGCCAAGAACCGCTACCGCTTGGAAACCCTCAACGTCAGTTCGCACTCGCCACTGATGCGCGCCCTCAATCACCCCACCTACACCTTCGCCAAGCGCATCAGCCACACCGCCGACAGCCAGGACCAGCGCCACCGCATGGTGCCAGCTTCGCGCCCGCTGCTGCTGCTGACCGATTCCCGCGAGCCGGACTTCATCACCCCGATGCTCATCCGCGGCAACGCGCGCGCCCGCGGCGTTTTCGAGCAGGCGATGGGCGAAGCCTGGGCGGCGAAGAACCGGCTGCTGGAGCTGGGCGTCCCGCGCGAGTTTGCTCTCTACTTGCTGCCCAACGCCGCCGCGGTGCGCTTCTATGAATCCGGCTCGCTTATCCACCTGCTGCACAAATGGGTGAGGCGCACCTGCTTCAACGCCCAGGAGGAGATTTATCAGGCGTCGCGGGAGGAGATTGAGCAAGTGCGCCGCGTGCATCCGCGCTTGATGCGCTGGGTGGGTCCGCCCTGCTACATCCGCGCCGGCATCGCCTCGCCCATCTGCACCGAAGGCTCGCACTTCTGCGGTGTCAAAGTCTGGGAGACTTTCCCCGCCCTCGAACGCCGCATCTAGCAGCCCGCTTCCGGTGTAGAATAGGGGCGAGGAATTGTAATGGGTCAATTCTCGGTTCGAGTCACACTCGCTCATCCTTCGGACGCGACACGCACGGCCGAGGTCGAGCTTCTGGTTGACACCGGCGCTACGCTTTCCTGGGTGCCCCGCGAAACTCTCGAAAGTTTGGGCGTGCCACGCCTGCGGCGGCGCTCCTTCTTGGTCGCCGACGGGAGGACGGTGGAACGCGAAACCGCGGGTGCCGTGGTGCGCCTGAATGGCAACGAGGCAAACGTTACCTTGGTAGTTGCCGAGCCTGGCGATGGGCACTTGCTCGGTGCCACCACGCTCGAAAGCCTGGGCTTCGCCGTGGATCCCATCCGCCGCGAACTTATCCCGCAAGAACTGCTCGCGATGTAACCACGGTGTATTACATGGACACACTGCTTGCATTTCTCCAAGCGATTTCAGGCCTTGCCATTGCCGTGCTCACGTTGTTCTACGTCGTATACACTAAGCGACTTCTCTCAGCCTACAAGAACACTCTGGAAGAACTGAGGGATCAGCACTGGGCAGCTAATCGTGCCTATGTGAATTTGCGCATTGTGTTCAACGGAGAGATTTGCACACTTGCTGCCTCCAACGAGGGGAAGAGTCCGGCACAAAACGTTCACTTTGCCCTAGACCGAGAGCTCCTTAGCCTTGGAAACCCCAATAGAAAGATCGGCGATATGCAACTCTTTTCTAAGCCCGTGAAGTCGTTCCCCGCTGGAGCGGAGTACTACGTCCCTCTCTGGCGGGCGAGTTCGATCGGCACCGACCAGTTTGTACCAGACCACTTTAAGGTGCGCGTGTTATATGACACGCTCAACCGATCCATCGAGGAGGATCACGTCCTGGAAGTTCGGATATTTCAGGGCCAGAGCTTTCCCCCTCGCGCTGTTGAAGATCTGCTTGACCGTGTGGCCCGTGACTTGGGCGAGATTTCACAGTACTTCCACAGATTGAATTTCAGGGAAATATTTGGGCGCCCAATCCGGCCCGATAATTGATCTTAGTGGGGCTTTGGCCGGTTGCTCGCGCGGTCTGACCGCGCATCTAATATTCAGTGATGAGCATGGCCACTCTTAGGACTACGACGGCGATCATTTCCTTGTCCTTCCTCGCACTTGGTGGTGTCGCGTCGGCCTATGAGCGGCAGTTGACCCCGCGGCAGATCCGCGAAGCTTACTTCGCGGGCAAAGACAACTCTCCTCGGAGCGCCGAGCTGTTCAAAGACTACGCGCGCACCTTTCCCGTGCCCGAGAAGGGAATGCACATCGAACGCATTGCTCTCACCACACCGTTCAAGGCGGTCGCCGACCGGGCGCGCACGCAGGCCGACTACAATCCTGTGCAGGCCGAAGCCGACTACAAGCAGCAGGGCCCGCCCCTCAGCGTCGAAGTCACCGTCTGGCTGACGCCCAACTTTCCCGCGCACACGCCCTATTCCTTCCCCGCCCACACTCCCTACAGTTTCCCCGTAGCCGGGCCGGTTCTTTTCCGCGACCCCGATTTTTGGAAACTGTTGGATGTGCAGGTGGTGCAGGGCGGGAAAGTGGAGCCATTGTCGCGAACCGGCCAGGCCGTTTACGACTGCCCCGACTCGGGTCCCTGCTGGCTGCGCGGAGCGATCCTTACCCTCACCTACGACCCGGACAAAATAGCTTCACGCGCGGTGCGTGTGCGGGTGCAGCCGCCCGAGGGCCCTGCCGTCGAAGCCGAGTTCGATTTGAGCCGCCTGCGTTAACCTCCCGTAGTGCTATACTGCAGTTTGTGGCGTTAGGGGTAGAAAGCCGGAAGGAGAAAAAGAACGTGGTGGTGATTACTGTGCGCGGGCGGCTAATACTGACCAGCGGGTCGCGGCTGCTCGACGAAGTCAAGCGCGCCGTGGACCAAGGAAGCCAGCGCCTCGTGGTCGAGCTCGCCGAGGTGGACTACATTGACAGCTACGGCCTGGGGTTGATGGTGGCCTGCAAGACGGCGGTGGAGAACCAGAAGGGCGCGGTGCGCTTCGCCGGGATGACTCCGAAAGTGTTTCAGCTCATCGCCAATACCAACGTCCACCGCTATCTTGATTTCGACCCAGACACGCCCACCGCTCTCGCCCGCCTCACCGGCTCCTAGCGGCGCTCCCCGCCGGCACTAAACTCTTTTTTCCGCAGCGATTGCATCTCCCCCGGCAAGGACTAGAAGCTAATGCATGACGGCAACAAGGCACACCTCGTCGAGGGCACAACGGCCTGTCATGCTGAACGAAGTGAAGCATCTCAACGGTGAGATTCTTCGCTGCGCTCAGAATGACAGAAGGGAAACAGGTGACTAGGCAATGAATCGGCGCTTAGAAATTTATGGCCACACGCTGGGACGGGTGTGCCTGGCGCCCTGGCTGTGGGTCGCCCTTCGAGTCCCTCAGGGCGACCCTGAGCCTGCCGAACGGGTCGCGCGCGCCGAAGCGCAGGAGAAGGGCGAGTCGGAAATCCTGCTGGGCGGCCAGGCGGTCATCGAGGGGGTGATGATGCGCGCTCCGCACAGCTACTGCGTGGCAGTGCGCTCGCGGCGCGGCATCGTGCAGAAGCGCGAAGCCTTGGCCCGGCCGCAGGACCGCTGGAAGGGCTGGCGCTGGCCGGTGTTGCGCGGGCTGGCCACCATCGGCCAATCCATGGTGCTGGGGATGAGAGCCTTGCGCTTCTCGGCCGACGTGGCGCTCGAGGACGAAACGCAGGCCACCGGGAAAAAGCAGGAGCTGCCCGGCTGGCTGCTGGCGCTGCAAGTGATTTTCTCGCTGCTGTTTTTCATCTTTCTCTACAAGTACGTCCCGCTGGTCGTGGCCACCTGGTTCGAGCGCCGCGGGATGGCGGGGGGGTGGCTGGGGTTTAATTTGATAGATGGAGTGGTGCGGATTGGGTTGTTTTTGGCGTTCTTAGGGTTGATTTCGATGTGGGGCGACATCCGGAGGGTATTCGAATACCACGGGGCGGAGCACATGGTGGT
>JBOGNW010000057.1:0-3627 GCA_050747425.1 Candidatus Acidiferrales bacterium | reverse complement strand
GAGGGCGCCAGCGCCTTCATCCCGGCGGTGATGTCGTCGGGCGGGGCGCAGTTAAGCAGGATGGCGTCCACGCCCAGCGGCTCGAGTGCCGCCACGGCCTGCGCCATGGTTTCGCCGGTGAAGAGCTGTCCGTTTTCGTCGCAGACGAATCCCACCCAGCAAGGCAGGCCGAGACTCTTCGAGACTTCGAGGCCGACTCGCGCTTCCTTGATGCTGTTCACCGTCTCCAGCAGAATCAAGTCGGCGCCCGCGTCTTTGACCACCTGAAAAATCTCCGCGTACTCGGCGCGGGCCTCGTCCGCAGACGGCGCCAAGTCGGGTCGGAAGCACCACTCCAGCGTGGTGACCGCCCCGGCCACCGCCACCGGCCGATTTCCCGCCACGCGCTTCCGGGCTTCCCGTGCCAGCTCCACGGAAGCGGCCAGCATCTTGGTGGGGCGTTCGTCGAGGTCGCGGGCTCCGATGTGCCGGCGGTGGGCCTCGTCGCGGAAGTGGCTGGCAAAAGCGCGGCGGCAGAGTTGGAAGCTACTGGTGCTGAGGACGTCGGCGCCGGCGCGAATGTAGTCCTCGTGGATGCCGCAGATGACCTCGGGCTGGCTCGAAACCTGATGATCGGACCAGGAAACGTTTCGGCGCAGAATCTCTGTGCCAATGGCGCCGTCGAGCACCACCGTTTGCCCTTTGGCGAGCTTTTCGCGTATGGCGTCGTAGCTCATCCGGCTCCTTTGCCGTTGCGCCCCAGCGTGCCGCGTAGCCGGGCGATGTGGTCAGGACGCGCCCCGCAGCAGGCGCCGAGAATCGTCGCGCCCTGCTCGCCCCACTTCTGCGCCTCCGCCGCGTAGCGATCCGGCGGCCATTCCTCGGTGTCAATGAACTGCGGATGGAACTCAAACTTCCAGCTCGGCGGCGAAAAGTGCCCGATGTGCGCAAATCCACCGTACGGCAGGGATACATACGTCCGAAGCTGCCCAAGTGCGCGCGTTACATCGGCGGGCGGCGCACAGTTCACCAGAATAGCGGCCGCCCCGGCGCGCTCCATCTCGCGCACGGCTTGCTCGAGCGGCTCGCGGCTTAGCAGTTCGCCCTCCGGCCCCAGAATGAAGCTCACCCACACCGGCAGGCCCGTGGCGCGGCTGGCGTCGAGCGCGGCTTTGGCTTCCGCCAGCGTGTTCATGCTTTCGAGCAGCAGCAGGTCAACTTTTTCCTCCGCAAAAAGCCGCGCCAGTGGCTCCTGCTCGCGCCGCGCTTGTTCATAGTCGGGCGCCAGGTCGGGCCGGAAGCAGTGTTCGAGCGGGCCGAGCACGCCCGCGATAGCCACCTCGGCCTCACGCCCCGCTTTGGCGCGCGCCGCCCGCGCCACTTCGACGCTTTTGCGGATGAGCTTCGGCGTGAGGTCTTCCAGGCCGGGCGCGCCGATATGCCGCATGTGCTCGCGGTTGCGGAAGACGTTGAGGTAGATGCGTGGGTTGAGCTGGAAAGTGTTGGTACGCAAGATGTCGGCGCCGGCGGCCAAATACTCTTCGTGGAGTTGCTGCACGCGCGGGGCATCAGTGAGCAAGCCGTGCTTGCGCCAGCGCACCCCGCGCCGCACCAGCTCCGAGCCCATCGGGCCGTCGAGCACCACCGGCTCGCGCTTCTCCAACCGCTTGCGAATCGTTTCGTACATTAGCCCTCGGCGAAGGAGCGCGGATTATACACCATGCCTCCCGCGAGGCAACAGCCGCGATTGACACCGCCCGCGCCGCGCAGGTAGGCTTGCCCCGCCCAGCAGCAAAACGATGGACGTTTTTTCAGCGGATGTTCTCATTGTAGGCGGCGGCGGAGCCGGGCTGCGCGCCGCCATTGCCGTTGCCGAAGCCAACCCCAAGCTGCGCCTGGCGGTCATCTCCAAGGTGTATCCCATGCGCAGCCACACCGTCTCGGCCGAAGGCGGCGCCGCCGGCGTCATCAAGCCGGGCGACTCGCTCGACGCCCACGCCTACGACACCATTTCCGGCGGCGACTGGCTCTCGGACCAGGACGCGGTCGAGGCCTTCGTCGAAGAAGCTCCGCGCGAGCTGCTGCAGCTCGAACACTGGGGGTGCCCCTGGAGCCGCGAGCCCGACGGCCACATTGCCGTGCGTCCCTTCGGCGGGATGAAAGCCGAGCGCACCTGGTTCGCAGCCGACAAGACCGGCTTCCACATGCTGCACACCCTCTTCCAGACCTCGCTCAAATATGAGGGCGTCGAGCGTTACGACGAATGTTTCGTGACGCGGCTGCTGGTAGACGACGGGCGTTGCGCTGGCGTCGTCGCTATTGAAGTCGCCACCGGCAAAATCCTCGCCATCACCGCCAAAGCCGTCATCCTCTCCACCGGCGGCTGCGGCAAAGTTTTTCCCTTCACTACCAACGGCGCCATCAAGACCGGCGACGGCATGGCGCTCGCCTATCGAGCTGGTGTTCCTCTCAAAGACATGGAGTTCATCCAGTACCATCCCACCGGCTTGCCTTTCACCGGCATCCTCATCACCGAGGCGGCGCGCTCCGAAGGCGGCTGGATGCTGAACAAAGACGGCTACCGGTATTTGCAGGACTACGACCTCGGCAAGCCCGAGCCCAAGCCGGTGCTGCGCTCGATGGAGCTCGGCCCGCGCGACCGCCTCTCGCAGGCTTTCGTCAAAGAAATGGAGAAGGCCCGCACGCTCAAAGGCCCTTACGGCGACTACGTCCACCTCGACATCCGCCACCTGGGCGAGAAGCTCATCGACAAGAAGCTGCCGTTTGTGCGCGAGCTCTGCACCAAGTACGAGAACATCGATCCCGTGAAGGAGATGATTCCCGTGCGGCCGGTAGTGCACTACATGATGGGCGGCGTGCACACGGACATTCACGGGGCCACGCCGCTCGCCGGTCTTTACGCCGCGGGCGAAGTCGCCTGCGTTTCGATCAACGGCGCCAACCGCCTGGGCTCGAACTCGCTGCCCGAGTTGCTGGTCTTCGGTGCCCGCGCCGGACGTGCTGCGGCCGACTACGCCGTCCGCACCCCGGACCCCAGTGCCGCGATGTTTGCGCAGGCGCGCGACGAGCAGCGCCGCCTGGAGGAGAAATTGCTGCGTTCGACCGCCGGCACCGAGCGCGTGGCTTCACTTCGCGAAGAGATGCAGAAGATTATGGAGGGTTCCGCCGGCATCTATCGGAAAGCCGCCTCGCTCGAACAAGCGGGGCGCAACCTGCGCGCACTCCAAGAACGCTACGGTCGCCTGCGCTTGGATGATCGGAGCTACACCTTTAACACCGAGCTGACTGCCGCGCTCGAGCTGGGCTTTATGCTCGACGTCGCCGAGGCCATGGTCGCCTCGGCGCTCGGCCGCCGCGAATCCCGCGGCTCCCACCAACGCACCGATTTTCCCGTGCGCGACGACCAGAACTTCTTGACGCACTCGCTCGCTTATCGCGCCGCCGACCCCGAAGCTTCGGGGCCGCGGGTTGACTATCTTCCGGTTACAATTACCCGCTGGCCCCCGGCCCAACGCGTCTATGGCAAGTAGGAGCTCTGGTGCCTGAGACAATCACCCTCGCTGTTACGCGCTATCGCCCGGAGCAGGAGGCGGAGCCGACGGTGCAGACCTACGAAGTGCCGTATCG
>JBOGNW010000056.1:0-8593 GCA_050747425.1 Candidatus Acidiferrales bacterium | reverse complement strand
GAACTACCCTGGGCGAAGCCATAGAAGCGAAACGGAGGCTTGGGCGGAGGGGGAGGAGGCGGGGGCGGCTGTGCGACGGACGTTTCCACCTTGGGCGTGGGTTTCACCGGCCGACTGAAGTACTCGAAGATGTTGCGCTTGATTTCGTCGGCGCCCACGCCATTCCCGGGCTGCAATCGCTCGACTTGCAAGTCGGCGTCGGGAATCTCGGGGGAGGCCGAGCCTCCGGCCGCTCTCGTTGGCGGCGTGCGGCCGGGCGTGGCCGCCCGCGGTGAGGGCGAGGAGGGGCGGAAGACGTTCACGCCCACGAAAACGGCAACGAGCACAACTAACAGCACGAGTTTGTTGCGGTCGCTCATGCCGCTCCGCGCCGGAAATAGGTGACCAGAGTCGCTTCCAAGCGCAAGTCGCCGCGTTGGGTGCTCACCACGCCGAGCTCGCCAATCAAGTAAAAGCCGTTGGCCTGCTGGAGCTCATCCAGATAACGGAGCAAGCTGCGGTAGCCGCCCTGCAGATCAGCTTTCACCTCAACGGCTACCAGATCGGGCCGCGGGCTCTGGCTCTGTACCTTGTAGGTGACCGCTGCCAGCTTCACGCCGGTGGCGTGCGCCGCATCGTTGAGCGCCGCGGCGACGCCGGCAAAGCCGCGCTGCTCGAGGGGAAAGCGATCGTTGGTGAAATTAACCAGGGAGGGCCGAACCTTCGGCAATTGCTCCCGGACGTGGCGGAGGCGGGCGACTTCTTTTTCCAGCGCGGTGACTTCGCGTTGCAGTTGGGTCAAGCGGGCTTCGTTGTAGCCGGGCACGTTGGCCGGGCCCTGGAGCCAGCGGAAATAAGCCGAGGCATCCAAGAGCAGCAGGGCTACAAGAGCGGTGTAGACCCAAAAGCGACGCTGATAGAGGTAGCTCATGTCAGTCCTGAACGTACACCGCGCTCACCTGGGCGGTGACGACGTCACGGCCGGCGCCTCTTCCCTCCCCCTGGGAGTGGAGCTCCACGTCACGGAACTTATTTCCCTTGGGCAGAGCCTCGAGAAACTCAATGATGGCGGCCGTCGAGTCCCCGCCGAGGCCAAGCTCGACCCGGATGCTGCCGTCTTTCTTCACGGAGGGCGCCAGTGTGAGGATGCGGACGCGCTCGGGAAGACGCTCCTGCAAATCAAAAAAGAGCTGCGTCCAGGAAAGACTCTTGCGGCGGATGAGCTGGTTGAGGAAGTCCACCTGGCCGAGGAGTTCCTGTGCGGTCGGGGCCCGCAATTCTGCTTCGAGGGCTCGCTGCTCGGCATGTAATGTAGCGCGCTGAGCTTCGAACTGGCGAATTTGCCCTTGGATGGAGGTTGTCTCCTGCCACTGGCCGATGGCCATTACCAGCAACAGCAAGGCCGCGCCCACGCCGATAACCCCCAGCGTGCCGGCGGCAAGAGCGAATCGCCGGTAGCTGACGAAGGGGTTCGTGGCCAGATTGATGGCGGGCCTCATCTGGCCTCCCCTTGCACCCAGCCCAGGCAGGCTGCCAGGCGATGGTCGAGGCCCTCGCCCCGCGAAGGCACATGCGCGCCGGCCTCGAAGAGGCGGGCGGGGGAAGCTATTTCCGACTCGAATTGCTGCATTAATGGCATTACAACGCCATCAAACCCGATCAGTAAGACCTCCCGGATGGGCTCGCCCCATTGGTCTTGAAAATAGACAACGGCGGGGTAGATTTTTTCAAAGAGGGCCTGCTCGCCACCGCTGGCCGAGGCGGCCAGAGGCAGGCTGCGGAAGAGCCGGATGGCACTCCCCTGAAGGATGGCCAAGCTCAAGGAGTTCTGGTCGCGCTTTACTAAGAGCTGCCCGGGCGCCCCCTCAACCGTACCGGCCGAGGGCAGACAGCCAACCGCGGCCAGGGTCGAAAGTGTGACCCAACCGGGGTGCAGGCCGAGGATTTCCGCGCACTGCTCGTACTGGCGCAGCAACGATTGCAAACAGGCCACGGCCACAACCTCGTAGGCTCCGCGGCCGCTCTGGACCTGATAAGAGAGGACAGCCTGGGCGACATCAAAAGGCAGGTCTTTCTTGAGGCGCCAGCGCAGGAGGCCGTCCGCTTCTTCGGGCTTGGCGGGCCAGTGGTCGAAATCGAGGATGGCGACACGGGCCAGCAGATCGGGCACCAGCAAAGCGCAGCGCCGCTGCCCATCGGCGACGGCATCCACGGCCTGCTTGAGGGCCTGAAGCACCGGCGTGGTATCGGGGATGTTCTCGGTCAGGGGGGCGGGTCGCACCGCCCCAGGCGGCAGGGGACGCACCGCCCAGCCTTCTACGGTATCGCCGTGGTAACGCACGGCCGCCACGTAGTCGGCCGCAATCTCGCAGACCAGACGGATTTCGACGGGCGCTTGGGACCAACGCTGGAGCCGCTGGGTGGCCATTGAGGACTAGACCGGCTCGATGAAGGAGACTTTGTTCAACTCGCGCAAGGTGGTAACGCCGGCGCGGACTTTCTCCAGACCCGACTCGCGCAAGAATCTCATACCCTCTTCGCGGGCGGCGTGCTTGATTTCCGAGGTGGGCTTGCGGTCCACAATCATCTCGCGGATGTGGTCGCTGAGGTCGAGAAGTTCGCAGATGGCGGTGCGACCGCGGTAGCCAGTGCCGTGGCACTCGATGCAGCCCGTGCCTTCGTAAAAGGCGATATTCTTCCACTCCGCCAGTGGCAGGGCGGACTCTTCCAGCAGGCGGGAGGGGTATTCCACCGGATGCTTGCAGCTCTGGCAGATGACCCGCACCAGCCGTTGCGCGAGAATGCAGTTCAAGGCGGAGACAAAGTTGTAGGGCTCGACCCCCATGTTCAAGAAACGGCCGATGACATCCACGACGTTGTTGGCGTGCACAGTGGTAAAAACCAGGTGGCCGGTGAGGGCGGACTGGATGGCAATCTGGGCTGTTTCCTGGTCGCGAATCTCACCCACCATGATTTTGTCGGGGTCGTGACGGAGGATGGAGCGCAGGCCGCGGGCGAAGGTCAGCCCCTTACGCTCGTTCACCTGAATCTGGGTGACGCCGTGGACCTGGTATTCGACCGGGTCCTCGATGGTGATGATTTTGTCTTCGTCGGATTTGATTTCCGAGAGGGCGGCGTAGAGGGTGGTGGTTTTGCCGCTGCCGGTGGGGCCGGTCACGAGAATCATCCCGTAGGGCTCGCGGATGTAACGGCGGAAGCGGGCAATCTCGGCTTCGGAGAAGCCGACCACCTCCAAGTTGAGCTGGCGGAATTTCTCACTGAGCGATTCTTTGTCGAGGATGCGCAGCACGGCATCTTCGCCGTGAATGGAGGGCATGATGGAGACGCGGAAATCAATGGGGCGGTTCTTGTAGCGCACGCGGAAACGGCCGTCCTGGGGGACGCGGCGCTCGGAGATGTCGAGCTCTGACATTACTTTGATACGGGAGACGATGGCCGAGCTCCAATCCTTATCCAGGGGCGCCATGGCGGGGTGGAGCACGCCGTCAATGCGGTACTTCACCGCGACTTCGGCGTCGCGGGTCTCGATGTGGATGTCGCTGGCGCGCCGCTCGAGAGCATTGAAGAGGGTGGAGTCCACCAAACGGATCACGGGGCTGCCCTCGGTGTCGCGCGTCAGTCGTTCGACCGAGATGTTCTCCTCCTCGTCGGATTCGCGGACCACATCAAGGCGAAACTCTTCGGTTACTTCTTCGAGGACGCGCTGGGACTGCTCGCTCTTTTTCAGAATGTCGCTGATCTGCTCCCGGGTGGCTACCTTGACGACAACGTTCTGGCCGAGGCGCACGGCCAGCTCGTCGGCCACGAAAAACTGGCTGGGGTCAGCCATAGCCACCGTCAGGGTCCCGTCGGTGGAATCAAGCGGGATGAAGTGATAGCGAAACATCAAATCCACGGGAATCAGCCGGAAGAGGTCGGAATTGATGCGTTGCTCGGAAAGGTCGACGAACTCGCAGCGGTAGCGGGCCGCCAGTTGCCGGGAGCGCTCGGTCTCGGCCGCGGCGTCGGCGGCGCTTCCCTGGTTGTTTTCTTCGGCCATAGCGCTTCTATCTTAGCGCACTGCGCTGCCCACGGAGAAAATAGGCAGGTAGAGCGCCACCAGAATGACCAGAATCGTGCCCCCCATAACCAGCAGCAGCAGCGGCTCGACCAGGGCCAGCAGGCGGGTGAGGCGCGTGTTCAATTCTTCCTCATAAAACTCAGCCACGCTGTTCAACATCTGCGGCAGCGCGCCCGTGCTTTCTCCCACCTCGATCATCTCGGTCACCAGGTCAGGCACCAGGCCGCTTCCGCCCAGGGCCCTGTTCAAGCTCTGCCCTTCGCGCACCTGTTGGGCGGCCCTGTTCATCGCCTGGCGCAGCGCCGGGCTTTCCATAGCGCCCGCCGAGACTTCGAGCGAGGGCACGAGCGGAATGCCGCCGGAGAGCAGGGTGCTCAGGGTGCGGCAGAACTGGGCCAGGCGGAATTTCAGCAGGGTGTCGCCGAGCAGAGGAAGCTTCATGCGGGCGCGGTCGAGCGCTTGTGCCCCGGCCTCGCTGCGCGCCATGGCCACCAGTCCCCCGACCGCGGCCAGCGCCAGCAGAACGAGAAGAATGAGATAGGCGCGGATATTGAGGGCCGCGGTTACGACGGCGACCGTGAGCGCGGGCAAGGGGACATTCATTTCGGCGTAGAGCTCGGCAAAGCGCGGAATCACGTAGAGAGTTACCCAGCTGATAACGCCGGCCGCCACCGCCACCAGCAGCGCCGGATAGACCAACGCCGTCAGCAGCCGGCGGCGCACCGAGCCGGTAACTTTTTGGTAAGCGATAAAGTAATCGAGCACGCCCGCCAGGTTGCCGCTGCGCTCACCCGCCAGCAGCGAGGAGGTGTAAACCTGGGGGAAAATGCCCTGAGCCTCGAAGGCCTCCGAGAGCGATTCGCCCCCCCGGACGCGCTGGCGGATGTCCTCGAGCACGGCGCGCAGGCCGGGGCGTTTGGTGCGCTCGGCGAGAAGGTCGAGAGCGCGCAGGATGGGCAGGCCGGCGCGAATCAGCGTGACGAACTGCTGGTTAAAAAGCATGAAACTTTCAGCGGAGAAGCGCCGGCGCGGGGCCCGATTCCACGACCAGGTGAGAACCGGAAGGCCGCGGGGGCGGATGGAGTAAACGTGCAGCCCTTTTTCGTTCAAGCGCTGGCGGACCTCCGCTTCCGAGTTGCCTCGCTCCACCTGGATGAACACCCGCCCGCGTGCATCCGCCACCTTGCAGTGAAATTCGCGCACCGATTCCCTGGCTCCTGCACTAACCGAGCCAGTGTAGCATCGCTGGGCGGCGGAAGGGTAGATGGCGGGCCCGCTCAGGACGGCTCGTCGTCGATCCAGGCGGTGCCGGGCGGCAGCCGCAAGCGGAAAAGCTCCGGGGGCAGGGGCTGATTCTCCCGCCAGCGGCGGAAGTGGAACTCCATCAGGCTGCCGTCGCGCAGGCGGATTTCGATGCGCAGCACGCGGTAGGTTTCATCCAAATCAAACCAGACCTCGCGAAACCCCTGCCGGTCGGACTTAGCCAGCCCGCGCAGTTGCCAGCGGGCCGGGCTCTGGAGATGATGGATGCGAACCAGCGTGAGAGAAGCGAACAGGCGCCCCAGATCAACGCGCCCGAGGAGCAGAGCGAAAGCGGCCTGCCATTCCGGGGCCTTCTTGAGCGATTGGCGGCGAACCTGGCGCTCCTGGGGAACATACAGGTAGGCAGAGTCGCCATCCGTGAGGAAAAGTTTTTCCTGGGGCGTAGTGTATTCCCAGCGCATCCGGCCGGGCTTGTGAAAATAGACGCGGCCGGATTCGACCAGAGTCTGCGCCCCCAGCGTGTATCGCTGCACGAAATCGGCCTCGAAGGTGTTGGTGGTGTTGTAGTGGCGCTCCACGGCGCGGCGGACGTCGGCGACGCCCGGCTCTTCGGCAGCCGACAGCAGCAAGAATCCCAGCGGGAGAGCAGCGAGAAGCAGGAGGCGACGACTCACTTGCGATTTCCCAACTGGGAGGTAAGCAGCAGCGGACTATCCGGCTGCAGCAGAACGCGCCCATCGGCCGACAGGCGATAGGGATGGCCGGTGGGATCGAGCGGCTGCCCGGGAATGAATCCGGCGGCAATCAGTTGCCGCCAGGTGGCCGGATTCTGGCCGGTTTTCTCCCGGTAATGGGTCACGATCTTTTCCAGAAATTCGATTTCATCATCGGCGCGCAGGCCGAGCAAGTGGTGCCGGGCGCTGCCGCGGATAGTGGGGTCGTCGGTGCTGTTGTAAAGCTGGAGCCAGAGTTCGCGGGCGTTCTGGCGCGTGCCGCCTTCGGTCAACACCTTGGCCGCCATGAGGCGCATCCAGGGGGCGGCGCCGGGATATTGCGAGCCTTTGGAGAGGGCTTCCGAGGCGCGCTGGTAATCTTTCAGGCCGCGGTAGTAGACGAAGCCGAGGTCGTACCAGAAGCGCCAGTAGTCCGGGAGCGCCTTGATACCTTTCTCGAGCAGAGCGATGGCCTGGTCGGGGCGGCCGGGGCCGTGGGGGGGTGCTTCAGTCAAGAAAATGGCGCCGAAGCGGTAGGCCAAGATCAACTCAGGGTCGAGTGTGGTAGTGATGTCGAGAAGCGGATAGAGCAGTTTGTAGTCGCCCTGCGCGATGTGCTGGCGGCCGTAGTGTTGCACGGCGCGCGTCCAGTACACACAGGCCATCAAGCCGTGGTAGCCGAGCGAGAGGCGCTTGACCCAGTCGCCGGAGGGCAAGTACAGCTCCTGCACCTCGCTGCGATAGCTCTCCAGGCTGGTGTCCAAATACTGCTGAAGCTGCACCAGGCCCGCGCCGGCAACGACGGCGACGGCAAGGGCGATGGGCAACCAGTGACGCGCAGGTATCATGGGGCTATTTCAAGTTACGGTTCTGGAAAATCAAAACGCTGCCGCCCAGAACGACTCCGATATAGAGCAACGCATAGGCCGTATTTCCCCAAACCAAGGTGGCCGGCACGGCGTGGCCGTGGGCGACGCTGGTAATGACGTTGAAGTTGCTGAAGTTGGGGACGGCATAGTAGACCGCGTTCATGATGCCTGCGAGCCAGGGCGCCTCCAGGGCTTGCGACAACTCACGCAAATCGCTGGCGAAGCTCCCGGCGATGAACAAGCCGAAGGTGAGCGCTGCCGCCAAGACGGGCGAGGAGAAACAGGAGAACAACAAGGCCAGCGAGGTGGCCAGCAGCAGTTGCAAGAAGATGAAATAAATGGCGACGAGAAGCGAGGGATCGCTGGCGTCAAAGCTTCGTTTCACATAGTAGAGGGCCAAAAGAAAGCCCACGGTCATGAGGGCGATGTTGACGAACAAGGTGAGCGCCAGCCCGGCAAACTTCCCCAGAATGAACTCATAGCGGCGCACGGGCTTGGACAGCAAGGCGTAGAGAGTGCGCTTGTCCATTTCCTTGTACACCAGGCCGATGCCGATGAAGATGGCAATGGCCAGACCGAAGAAGGTGATGGCGGTGAGGCCCAGGTTGATGAGGATGAGGGTCTGAATGCCGATGGAGATTTCGCCGAACAGAATCGCGGTGCCGATGAGCAGCAGGGCGAAGACGATGAGGTTGTAGAGGACGCGGTCGCGGACCGCTTCACGGAAAGTGTTCAGCGCAATGGCGGCGACGCGCTGCATGGGTTCAGACCTTTTCGGAGAGGTCAAGCATTTTTTCGGTGCCGAACTCCTCGTAAAAATAATCTTCAAGCGAGGCGCGAACCGGGTTCACGGCGACCAGGCGGCCGCCCTGCTGGCGCAGGCAATCGAGAACCGCGTAGAGCTTCTCATCCGGCACGTGCAGGGTCAGGCGGTCGCCCACCAGGCGCGGGGTGTCGCTCAGGGGGCGCAAGGCTTCGAGCAACGCCGGCGAGGGGTGGGCAATCAATACCTCGCTGGCCTTGGTTTTGAGCTTGAGGATTTCGTCTAACGTCCCCAGGCCGTGGAGGCGGCCGCGGTTGAGAATGGCGATGCGGTCGCAGAGACTTTCGACGTCGGCCAAAATATGAGTGGAGAAGATGACAGTCGTTCCACGGGCGCGCAGCTCCACAATGAGGTCGCGTACCTCGCGGCGGCCCACGGGATCGAGGCCCAGGGTGGGCTCGTCGAGGAAAATCAGTTCGGGATCGTTGATCAAGGCCTGGGCGATGCCGACGCGCTGCAACATGCCGCGGGAAAAGTTTCGCAGGGCAATGTCGCCGGCTTTGGCCAGGCCGACGCGATCCAAGAGCGAAGCGACCCGACGACGCCGCTCCGCCGATGACTGGCCGAAAAGCTGCCCGCAGTACTCGAGGAATTCACGGGCCGTCAGATAGTCGTAAAAGTACGGGGCTTCGGGAAGATATCCAATGCGGCGATGGACATCGATGGCGCCGAGTGGCTGACCCAGCAGGCGTGCCGTGCCCTCGGTAGGATAAATCAAGCGCAGCAGCAACTTGAGCGTCGTGGTCTTCCCCGCCCCGTTCGGTCCCAGGAGGCCGAAGATTTCCCCCTGCGGGACGGTGAGAGACAGGTGATCCAGGGCGCGAAAGGGCCGCTTGACCCAAAAGCCGCGCAGGTAATCCTTGGT
>JBOGNW010000055.1:0-12476 GCA_050747425.1 Candidatus Acidiferrales bacterium | reverse complement strand
TCGTCGAAAAGGACAAAGAACCATGGCTTTGATTTTCCTGGCGATTCTCGGCGTGCTCATCGTGGTCGTGATTGGCCTCTACAACAGCCTGGTGCGCCTGCGCGTGCAGGCGGAGAATGCCTGGGCCGACATTGACGTCCAGCTTAAGCGGCGCTACGACCTTATCCCCAACCTGGTGGAGACGGTCAAGGGCTACGCCGGCCACGAGCGGCAGACGCTCGAGGCCGTAGTCAACGCCCGCAACCGCGCCATGGGCGCCCAGGGCCCGGCCGAAAAGGGGCAGGCGGAAGGAATGCTGGCCTCGGCGCTGCGGCAACTCTTCGCCCTGGCCGAGGCCTATCCGCAACTGCGCGCCGTCGAAAGCTTCACCCAGCTCCAGAACTCGCTCAACCAGATCGAGGAGGCGGTGCAGAACGCCCGCCGCTACTACAACGCCGTGGTGCGCGACTTCAACACCCGCATCGGCGTCTTTCCCTCCAACCTGGTCGCCGGCCTCTTCGCCTTCAAGCCGCGCGAGTTCTTCGAAGTCGCCGAAGCCGCCCAGCGCGAAGCCCCGCGCGTCAGCCTCGAAGCCGGCGCCCGCTAGCGCCCAAAGGCGTCAAAATGCGCCGAAAGTGCGTCCGATTCGCTCCGCTCCTTCCGTTACTTCTTCTCCTTTACCCCTCCCCCGCCCTCGCCAAAGACCTCGTTATCCAGAGTTTCGACGTCGAGGTCGCGGTTTTCCCCGACAGCCACATCGAGGTCACGGAAACTATTCAGCCGCGCTTTACGGGCCGCTGGAATGGCATCTATCGCACCATCCCGGTGGAGTATGAATCGCACGGCTTCAACAAAACGTTCTTCCTTGATCTCATCAGCGTTACCGACGAGGACGGCCGCTCCCTCAAGTACGAGGTCAGCCGCGAGCGCCACTACCAGAAGTTCAAAATCTGGGTGCCGGGGGCCGAGGACGCTGTCCGCACTGTAATCCTCCGCTACCGCATCCCCAACGCCCTGCTCTTCTTCGACGAGCACGACGAGCTCTACTGGAACCTCACCGGCGATGAATGGGATGTCCCCATCGAGGCCGCCAGTGCGCGCGTAGTCCTGCCCGCCGGCGCTAAGGGCGTGCGGGCCATCGCCTACACGGGCCGCTACGGCTCCACCGAGCAAGCCGCCGACGTTGAAATCAGCAGCAACGAAATCCACTTCCGCATGCGGCGTGCGCTGGGCTACCACGAAGGGCTCACCGGCGTGGTCGGCTGGGAGAAGGGGCTGGTCCACGAGCCCGGCGCCGCCGACAAAGCTTGGGTCTTCCTGCGCAGCAACTGGCCGCTCTTCGCGCCGATTTTCGTCTTCGGGTTGATGTACTGGCTCTGGAGCACGCGCGGGCGCGATCCCTCGCTGCACCCCATCGCCCCCCGCTACGAGCCGCCCGAACAGCTCACCCCGGCGGAGCTGGGTACGCTGATGGATAACCGGCCCGACATGCGCGACATTACCGCTACCCTGGTCGACCTGGCGGTGCGCGGGTTCGTCTTGATTGAAGAGAAAGAGGAGAAGCACCTGCTGGGCCTCACCTCCAGCACAGACTACGTCTTCCATTCGCGCAAACCCCGCAGCGAGTGGCAGGAGCTGAAGACCCACGAGCGCGAGCTGCTGGAATCGATCTTCGTCCATGGCGAGGTAGTCAAGCTTTCTGACCTTGAAAACAAATTCTACCGGGATCTGCCCGGCATCCGCGAACGCATCTTCGAACAGTTGATGGCTCGCCGCTATTTCGCCGCCCGCCCCGACAAGGTCCGAAACAAATACGTTGTCATTGCGGTGGGGGTGGGCTTCCTGGCCATTTGGGGCAGCGGTTTCATCGCCGGCGTCTTGGGCCAGCAGCCGACGGCCTTCGTCGTCGCCGGCCTGCTTTGCGCGGGAATTGTTTTCGCCTTCGGCTGGTATATGCCGGCGCGCACGCTGCAAGGCACGCGGGCGCTGGAAGGGGTCATCGGCTTCGAAGAGTTCCTCTCCCGCGTGGAATCCGACCGCTTCGAGCGCATGGTCAAAACCCCGCAGATGTTCGAGAAATTCTTGCCCTACGCCATGGCGCTAGGCGTGGAAAAAAACTGGGTGCGCGCCTTCGAGAATATCTACACCCAGCCGCCCCAGTGGTACCGGGGGGACTTCAGCCATTTCCAGGCGCGCAGCTTGGTCAACAGCCTGAGCCAGATGTCAACGCACGCCGCCAGCACCATGGCTTCCTCGCCCCGCAGTTCTGGCAGCTCCGGGTTTGGCGGAGGGGGCGGCTCGGGCGGCGGAGGGGGCGGCGGAGGGGGCGGCGGCTTCTGAATAATAGTCGCGCGTCATCATGGGATTCCTGCTTCACCGGGCAGCAAACGCCCTCCGCCATCCCCAACGGCTCCCGCCCTTCTTGGTGCGCAAGTTCAAAGAGACTTTCTTGTGGCACTACTACTACGCTGCCCTGCCGGAGCCAAAACAAATTGCCCGCGAAGACGAAGGCGGAGCAGGCCTCGCAGAAATACTGGCCCAGTTGCGCGACGCCGGCGTTCTCCTGGTGGACTATCGCCTTGACGTGGCAGATTTCCGCGCCTATCGGCAGCGGGCCCAGTACGAGCGCTTCCCCGACTACTATGCGGGTGGCCGCGCTCCCTACTTCCCCGAAAAAGCGCTCGAGCATTACCTGGCCGCGAAGTTGCTGGCGTTGCAGGCCGACGACGTTTACCTCGACATCGCCAGCGGCCGCTCCCCGGCCGCCGATGTCTACCGGCAAATCGTCGGCTGCCAAACCTATCGCCAGGACCTAACCTTCCCCGCAGGAATCAAAGAGGCTCGCATCGGCGGGGACGCTGCCCGCTTGCCTCTCCCCGACGCCTTTGCCAGCAAAATGGCGCTTCACTGTTCCTTTGAACACTTCGAGGGCGACACCGACATCGCCTTTCTCCGCGAAGCCGCCCGCGTGCTGCAACCCGGCGGCCGACTCTGCATCCTGCCGCTCTACCTCGCCAACCGCTACGTGATCTACACGGATCCAGTGGTCTTTCCCCGTAGCGGCCTTGCCTTCGATTCCGACGCGCTCATTTCTGCCAGGAAGGGGTACGGCAACCGGTTCGGCCGTCTCTATGATGTTGCCCATTTCCTCTCCCGCCTCCGCACCAATCTGGGGAGTCTGTCCCTGACCATTTATGTCATCCAAAACGAGACAGCGGTGGACGAACACTGCTACCTCAAGCTGGCCGCCCTTTTCGAAAAGACTGCGATGAGCACGCCGACCCGCTAGGCGAACCCGAACTTCTTCCTCTGCACTAGACGTCAAGCGCTCCAAGACTGCCCATTCCCATTTCGAACTTCCAAATCGGCAACACGCCATTTCTCTTAGATCCGTAATTCGTTCTGACTCAGTGAGTTGCCGAAGAGGAACGATGGCACGCGAGATGCTTTGTAGTAGGGACAGAAAGCTGAGCCCGCCGCCACCGAGACAGGTTGGGGCCCGTAAGGGAACCCAACCGGGGAGTGGTTATGAGTCTCGGAAGGTGCGGTCCGTCTTGGAGGCCGCGGCGTCAGCTTTTCCCGCTTCTCTCGTTTCTAGTTGTCCTGTTGTGTGCTCCGGCGGTGGCCGGGGCGCAAGAAGATCCTGCCCTGGTTGGTCAATGGACTAGCCCACAGCCGTGGCCTACGGTCATTGACGCTATTGTGCTGCCCACGGGGAGGCTTCTGTTGTGGTCATCGACGGAAGAGCATGAGACGGATTGGACGACTGATCATAACCTCTACCTGTGGGATCCGAAAACAGACAGTTTTCGTTTGCTGGAGAGGCCTGGTTACGAGATATTTTGCGCCGGCCACACCCTTTTGGCCGATGGTCAGGTGTTGGTTGTCGGCGGGCACGTCACCGGAATGGTGGGGTCGCCCCGGGCGAGCCTCTTTAACCCCTTTAGAGAATCCTGGACTTCGCTTCCCGACATGGCCGCCGGGCGATGGTACCCTACCGCCACGGCGCTGCCAACCGGGGAAGCACTTGCCCTCTCAGGGGCTCTCAATGAAACAGCGGTAAACCGTCTTCCCGAGGTCTGGCAGCCCGCCCGCAGTAGTTGGCGCCCGCTCAGTACGGCCCTACACAGTCAATATCTTTACCCGTGGATGTTTGTGGTTCCCAACGGAAAGGTCTTCTATGCCGGCCCCACTGTAGCGTCAAGGTTTCTCGACGTGTCGGGAACGGGAGCCTGGTCATCCCCCCTGTTTAGTCATTTTGTTGGCCCGCGGCTCGAGGGCTCGGCTGTTCTGTATGAACCGGGAAAGGTTCTGATCGTGGGAGGTGGGGATCCGCCGACCGCCAGCGCTGAAGTCATTGACCTCACGAGCGCATCTCCGTTCTGGCGAAACGTGGCCCCTCTAACCCAGCCGCGGCTGTACCTGAACGCCACCTTGCTGCCCGATGGCACGGTGCTGGTCACCGGCGGCACCACCGCCACGGAACCTGATGAGGCGGAGTTGGCCGTGCGTCAGCCAGAGCTCTGGAGTCCGGTCTCCGAGACCTGGACAACCCTGGCCAGCAACGCCGTGTATCGAGGCTATCACTCAGTCGCCCTCCTCTTACCCGACGGAAGGGTCCTCTCCACGGGGGGAGATCACAACGCGACACATCCCACCGCAGAGTTTTTCTCCCCGCCGTACCTCTTCAAGGGCCCGCAGCCCACCATCGCCTCGGTGCGGAAAGCGGTAACTTACGGACAAACGTTTTTTGTACGCACGCCAGAGGCTGGGGACATAGCTCAAGTCACTTGGATCCGGCTTCCGGCCGTAACCCACAGCTTTGACCAAAACCAAGGCATCAACTTTCTGACTTTCTCAGCGACCGAGCAAGGAGTCAACGTCACCGCGCCCGCTGATCCCAACCTCTCCCCTCCTGGCCACTACATGCTGTTCCTGCTCAACGACCAGAGCGTGCCGTCCGTGGCCACGATCGTGCGCATTGAGGCCGCGACCGGCAACGCGCCGGCTCGACCGCTGGACCTGCTGACGGCGACGCTGGCCGAGGGAGAAGTCGAGTTGGACTGGACGGACAATTCTTCCGATGAGGAGGGATTCCTTGTCGAGCGCTCGTTCGACGGCATCACCTTTGTCGAGATTGCCGCCCTGTCGGCGAACGCTACCGCCTATTCCGACTCCGGTCTGGCGCCCTGCGCGGCCTATTCGTATCGTGTCCGGGCCTACAACCTGGCGGGAGAGTCTTCCTACTCCAATTCGGCAACCACGACGACACTAGCAGCCGCGGGAGATTTTTGCCTTGCCGTGTCGCCCGGCGTGCCGACCTCAGCCAGCATTCATGCGGGCGAAACCGCTACCTTCTATCTGACTTTGGTGCCGGGGGGGAATCCCTTGTCCGTTGAACTCGCGTGCCCTTCCCTGCCGCCCGGCGCGCGTTGCCTCTTTTCGCCCGCCACCGCCAGCGTAGACGCACAAGCCGCGGCCCAAGTCACCCTGGAGGTGGCCACGGAAGCCCGCTCTCTGTTGGGGCCGATTCAGCGAGCGCCGAATGGGAATTGGCAGGCAGTGCCCAATCTACTCCCGTTCTTGCTGGTACTCATGTTTGCCCTGACAGCCGCCACAGTGAGGCGATTCGCTCGACTCCGAGCCCGGCCGGCACTGTGGTTAGCTATTTTGTGGTTGTGCCTTTCAAGTCTATCGTGTGGTAGCGGGGCGACAACGGTAACGACCGTCACGGTGAAAGGCACTCCTAGCGGCCTGCATACGCTCCGCGTGACCGCCAGCACGGCTGGCCAAACCAAAGAGGTGACACTAATTCTGCGGGTGAACTAGGGCTCGGCCGGGACTAGACGAACAGGGGCGTTTCGCCGTTGTAGGTGTCGGGTTCGGCTGATTCGGAAGGCGTCTGCGCCAGGGCAAGCGCCATCAAAACGATGAGCGCGCCAGCCAGCACGGCCTGCGGGTGCCGCTCCACCCAGCGCAGCAGCCGCTCGAGGTGAGGCGGCAAGCGGTATTCGTTCAGGTTGGTTCGGATGCTATCCCAGGCGCCCAGCAGCTTCATTGGCTTCGAGCCTCCCTCAATCCACCGGTTCTCGCTCTCACACCCCCTCCTACTCAGATGTAATTTTGTCTCCGCAAGTTTCCTCGAGTGAAAAAAAGTTCTTGGCGGGCCGGGGCCGGCGCGTTGACACTCCCGCGGGCCTGCCGTACCATCGAACCATTGCTGCCGCCGGGGTAGCTCAGTGGCAGAGCGAGGGTCTCATAATCCCTAGGTCGCGGGTTCGATTCCCGCCCCCGGCACCAAGCTTTTCATAGACTTACAGGCGCTTCCAGAAACGCCGAAGTCCCGAGTGTGGGGACTTTTGTGTCCAAAAATGCGCCTAGAAGGGTAGTGTTTGAAAATCTTGTCGGATGGTTTTTCTGAACGCACACAATAGCTCGGGAGCGGAGCAAGTCAGAGTCAGCCTGTTCCAGCCGAGCCGTAAAGAAATGTTTTTCGCACTGCGTCTATGCGGCCAAGACATTTGAGAATGGGAGTGCGATTGGCTTGGTCGAGAAACTTCGACTAGAGCAGGAACCTGCAATGAGCTAGCAGAGACATCGACTACCGGCTGTGGCAAGATAAAGGAAGTCGTTTGGGATAAGAAGGGAGACTCGCATGGGTCAGTTTGTGAAGGTCGGAACCGTAGCAGAGTTTGAGGATCTCGAGGGCGGAAAGTTGGTGGAGGCGGGCGGCCAGATGATTGCCATTTTTAACCTGGGTGGGAACCTGTACGCCATCGAGAATACCTGTCCGCATCGGGGCGGACCTTTGTCAGACGGGATGATGGCAGGCGAGGAGGTCATCTGCCCGTGGCATGGTTCTCGCTTCAACATGAAAACAGGCGCTGTCATAACCCCTCCAGCTCAGCAGGGCGTCAAGAGCTTTCCCGTTCGGGTCACGGGAAACGAAGTCGAAGTCGAAATCGAATAGAAACACTTTCTAGACAAGGGTCGACGCACGTCGCCCGGCCAAGAGCGCTGCTGGAGATTGGAGTCTCCCTAGGCTCTCCTTTAAGATGTTGATGCGTAGTGTGACCGCCGAATGGCCTTCCATCGGAACGTTTGGAAACAGCCGAAAAGTCTGACAGCAGACGACGTTATTTCTGCCCTCGAAAGAACTGGTTGGCAAAGAGATCCCTCGAGCAAGGGAGCAAGAATCGGCTACGTCAAACCAGGGAGCCTAGAGGAACGCTTGGTCATCCACTATCATCGCGGCAAACCTTACGGGGCCAAGCGGCTAAAGGAACTGCTCGAAGCTGTTGCCTGGGACCAGTACGACTTGAAACGTCTAAACTGATCAAATAGGTAAGTGTTTTGGCCTAGCTGTTATAATCCCAGTCAAATAGCGCTTCTTCAGTCAGGCGTGAAAGGAGGAATACACCCCATGAAAGCCTATGTGTTTATCAACGTCGCCCCAGGGAAATCCACGGAGGTTGTGGCGGGATTGCGTGCTATCAAGGGAGTCAAGTCTGCCGACACTTGTTGGGGCCTGCCAGACATCATTGTCCTGGTGGAAGCTTCAGACCTAAAGGCCCTACAAGAATTCGTTCTGAACAAGATTCAGAAAGTTGCCAGCGTCAACCAGACCGACACGCACATTGTTTGGGAGTAGGGCGCGCCGCTGGCTCCACCACGGCGGTTAAACTTTTTCGACAGACTGACATTGCGCTGAATGGTAATAAAATAGGCCGTCATCCAAAAGCTCTTCGCCTTGCCACTACACATGGTCGTCGGCGTTCCGAAAGAAACAGCCCCAACCGAGCAGCGCGTGGGGCTTGTTCCTGAACTCGTTCCGAAACTCACAAAGGCGGGCCTGGAGGTCGTCGTCCAGTCCGGCGCAGGCCTATCAGCGGGGTTCCTGGACGCAGCCTACGTGGAAAAGGGCGCACGCCTCGAGGCGGAGGTGTTCGACAAAGCCGATATTATCCTCAAGGTCCAGCCTCCGACGATCGAAGAGATCACCAGGATGAAGGAGGGTTCCATCCTCATCGGCTTCCTGCAGCCTTACACCAACCCCACGGGGATCAAAGCTCTGGCCGCGCATAAAGTCACTGCGTTCTCCATGGAGCTCATGCCGCGCATCACGCGCGCCCAGGCGATGGATGCCCTCAGTGCCATGAGTACAATCGCTGGCTACAAAGCTGTTCTGATCGCGGCCAGCCACCTGCCTAAGTTCTTTCCCCTGCTCATGACGGCTGCGGGCACGGTAACCCCGGCGCGCGTCTTGGTTATCGGCGCGGGCGTCGCGGGGCTACAAGCGATCGGAACGGCGAAGCGGCTGGGCGCTGTGGTGGAGGCGTACGACACTCGCCCCGCGGTCAAAGAGCAGGTCGAGAGCCTGGGCGCCCGCTTCGTGGAGCTGGGGCTCGAGACCGAGGATGCCGAGGACAAGGGCGGCTACGCCAAGGCGCAGTCGGAGGAGTTCTACGGGAAGCAGCAGGAGATGATGTCTAAGCACGTGATGGCTGCGGACGTGGTCATCCCCACTGCGCTTGTTCCCGGCCAGCGCGCCCCCCTCCTGATCACCGCGGAGATGGTTCGGGGCATGCGGCCAGGCTCTGTCATTGTTGATCTGGCGGCCGAGCAGGGCGGCAACTGCGCCTTCACCGAGCCGGGTCGGGAGATTGTTAGGCACGGCGTGATGATCCTGGGCCCGATCAACCTGCCGAGCACAGTTCCCTTTCACGCCAGCGAGATGTACGCCCGGACGGTCACGAATTACCTTCTGCATCTGCTCAAGGATGGGAGGCTGCCTCTTGACCTGGAGGACGAGCTGACACGTGGCCCGCTGGTTACGCACCAGGGAGAGGTCCTGCGCGAAGGGGTCAAGGGTAAGCCCTGACGCCGGGCCGGAGATCACTCTATGACGACCGAACTCGAGACCGGGCTCTATATCTTTATGCTCGCCGGGTTCCTCGGCTATCACGTGATCTCCCGCGTACCCCCACTGCTGCACACACCACTCATGTCCGCCACCAACGCGATTGCGGGCATTTCGCTGGTTGGTTCGCTGGTGGTCGCGGGAGCCGATTACGGTCCCTTCAGCACGGCTCTAGGATTCATCGCGGTGACGTGTTCTTCTACGAACGTGGTCGGCGGCTTTCTGATCACCGATCGTATGCTGAAAATGTTCAAGAAATCAGGGGAGGAAGCGGCTCAGCGCCGACGGTTTCACTTCGATCCCAAACTGCTGCTGGCTTTGCCCGTCCTCGTCGCCGCCTGGCTGGTTCTTACCCCTTCGTATGGGGACCTCAGCAAAGAGGTGGTCCACTTCTTTCGCGATGTTCTGCCTACACAGGCGTTGAAGTATTTCTACATTCTGTCGGCCGTATTGTTCATCCTGGGGCTCAAAGGTCTGAGTTCACCTAAGTACGCCCGCAAAGGCATGTTCCTGGCGGAATTTGGCATGGCCATGGCTGTTGCCGGCACGCTGTTTCACCACGAGATCATCACCTACAAATGGATCATTATCGGGGTGGTCATCGGTTCCCTGATTGGCGGCGCCATGGGACTGCGAATCCCCATGACCGCCGTGCCCCAGCGGACAGCTCTTTCCCATTCGCTCGGGGCGCTGGCCGCTTGCTTAGTGGGGATTTCCGAATACTTCCGCCACCACGGTGAACTGAGCAAGGTGGTGATGACCGCGCTCGGGTTCGAGGTGGTGATTGGCGGCCTAACCTTTACGGGAAGCTTGATGGCGGCCGCGAAGCTACAGGGAATATTGCCGGGACACCCCATCACTTACAAGGGGCAAAACATATTCAATCTCAGCTTGCTGGCTGTTATCGCCGGAAGCCTCATCTACTTGGTCATTGTGCCGACGGCAGGAACCCTGTTCTACATTTTGGTCAGCTTGGCGTTTGTTTTCGGGCTTCTGCTGGTCATTCCCATCGGGGCCGCGGACATGCCCGTGGTCATCGCACTGCTCAATTCCTACGGTGGCCTGGCGGATGCCGCCATGGGCTTTGTGCTAATGAACAAAATCCAGATTATTACGGGCTCCCTGGACGGGACTTCAGGTTTCCTGCTTTCACTCTTGATGTGTCGGGCCATGAACCGTTCTGCCGTGAATGTGCTTTTCGGCGCCTTCGGCAAAATCGAGAAGGAAGAGGGCAGGGCGGTGGAGGAGGCGAAGGGAACCGTACGCAGCATCGCGCCGGAGGAGGTGGCTGTTCTGTTCGATACTGTTCGCTCCGTCATCATCGTCCCGGGGTATGGGATGGCAGTCGCGCAGGCCCAGCACGGCGTCAGCGAGCTCGCGAGGCTGCTGATAAACCGCGGCATCGACGTGAAGTACGCCATCCATCCAGTGGCGGGCCGCATGCCGGGACACATGAACGTCCTGCTTGCAGAGGCCAACGTACCCTATGACCAGTTGTACAGCATGGAGCAAATCAATCCCTACTTCGCGGAGGCGGATATTGCCCTGGTGGTCGGGGCCAATGACGTTACGAATCCCGCTGCCAAGAGCAATAAGAGCAGCCCGCTTTACGGGATGCCGATTCTGGAGGTTGACCGTGCCAAATCGATTATTGTCCTTAAGCGCAGCTTGCGCCCGGGCTTCGCTGGGGTGGACAACGATCTCTATTACGATCCTAAATGCATGATGCTCTTCGGAGACGCTAGGGAGAGCATAAACAATTTGTTAACTGCTATGAAATCCTAAAGTTGATGCCCTGCTTTGCAGACAGGACGCCCAAAGGGTGAAGGGAGTGCGGCTCAAGCCGGGTATTTTCCGGTGATGTAGCTCTCCAGTTGGTGAATGGTCTCCTCTTGCTCCGAGATGATGCTCTTCACTAGATCGCCGATCGAGACAACCCCCACCGCCTTATCCTCCTCCAGCACTGGAAGATGGCGGATGCGGTTATTCGTCATGATGGTCATGCACTCGTTCAAGGTGTGGTTCTTGGTAACGAAGATCACCGGACTCGTCATGATCTCCTTGACCTGCGTATCCTTTGAGGATCTTCCTCTGAGGATGACCTTACGGGCGTAATCACGTTCCGAGATGATGCCCACCAGTTTGCCCTCGGACATTACCAGCAACGCCCCGACTCCCTTGTCGGCCATCATTTCTATGGTCTCGTAGACCGTCTGTTCGGGGGTCACCGACCAAACCTCGCTGCCCTTCCCTTTCAAAACCGAGCTGATTGTGTCGCTAAGTCCTATCATTCTAGACCGCGCCTTGCTGGCTGAGTGCTGCGATGCTACTGCCGATCCAGACACGGGTCAAGCACGGAATCATGCGTGGCTTAGAGGATTCGTTGCGCCGCGTTGGTATTCCACGGATACAAGTGTGCCAAAATCATGTGGTTTTGAATCCCACGAGTGCGCAATTCGTCACCTAGTTGTTTCACCAACTTAGCCAGGTGTACGGTGGGACCTTTTTGTCACACTCTTTGCGAGGCGCAAGGACGCGAGAACTATTGGTCGCGCTGCCCCGATATAATTGCGATTAGGTTTACCACTGAGGCAGTTGCTTCCGCGCAGAGAGCAGCCTGCCGGAAAAGTCGCTGCACCGCCAGGGACTCTTGTAACCCATTGAAACACAAGGGGAAAAGAATTAATTTCCGCTTGCGCTGAGACGCCGGGAGTGCTACAAGTAAGAGAAGAAGGTGGTGCTTCATGCGCGTCTCTCTTACTCTCCTGACCCTCATCCTCATAGCGACAGCTTGGACGCTCGCAGCCCAGGAGCGCACCGTCCCCCCGATGCCCTCGCTCGATCCGCCGGGTGCGCTGAAGGATACTCCCCTCAGCCCCATCAAGGGGCCCATCAGCGGCCAACTGCGTTTTCCCAAAGGCGCCGAGGCGCCGCAGCGGATCCTGGTGCGACTGGAATCACCCACAGGTTCCATCATTGCTGAGACCTGGACCGACAAATCAGGCCGCTTTGAGATCCGGGACATCGCCTGCGGCTTCTACGCGCTGGCCATCAATGCGGCCAGCTACCGCCCGGTGCGCATTTCTATCGAGCAGTCCTACACGCCTTTCGATACCACCATCCAAATGATACCGGCGGAGGGAAGCGCCCAGGAAGCGGCCTACGCGCCCTCCGGGGAGTCGCCGGTCCCGGAGAAGGCGGGGAAGGAATTCATCAAAGGCCGCGCGGCTTCGGCGGCCAACAAAGCCGACGAAGGCATCAAGCATTTTCGCAAGGCCATCGAGCTCTACCCCGACTATGACGAAGCCTACGTCGAACTGGGCATGGCTCTGTTGACTCGCGGCAGTTTCCCCGATGCCGAGTCGGTGGCCAAGGCGGCTCTGGCACGCAACGAGAAAAATGCGCTGGCGCATGCCATTCTGGGTTCGGCCTACCGTGAGCAGAACAAGCTGCCAGAATCCCTCAGAGCCCTGGAACAGTCGCTGAAGTCGCTGAAGCTCAAGGAGAACTCCTGGTTTGTGCATCTGGAGCTGGGGCGGACCTTGCTGAAGATGAAGAGGACCGAAGAAGCCTATCC
>JBOGNW010000054.1:0-3370 GCA_050747425.1 Candidatus Acidiferrales bacterium | reverse complement strand
TCTGCATCGAAAACGACCACGTCGGCGTACATACCTTCGCGCAGCAAGCCGCGGTCGCGGATGGAGAGGCGATTGGCGACGGCGGAGCTCATCTTGCGGATGGCCTCCTCGAGCGGCATCACGCGCTCCTCGCGCACGTACTTGCCGAGAATGCGCGGGTAGTTGCCGTAGGTGCGCGGGTGGACAAGCCCCTCGGGCTTGTCGGGGTCAGCGCCGCCGGCGTCGGTGCCGAATTTGATCCAGGGCTGCTGCATCTGTAGCATGACGTTGTCTTCCGTCATCATGAAGACCGCCATGCCCACGCGGCCTTCTTCTTCGTCGATCAGGTCCATGGCGGTGTCAACCCAGTCTTTGCCGCGCCGGGAGGCGATTTCCGCCAGACGCTTGCCGTTCAGAGCTTTGTTAGCTTCTTTCTCTAAACCGGCCACGATGACGCCCTCCGGCGTGGCCAGCTCGCAGAGGTTCTCCCATTGGGTGGTTTGCCGCCGGACTTCGGCTTTGATCTTGGCGCGCATCTCGGGGCTGCGGACATTGTCGAGCAGCTTGCCGTCGGCGGCCGACCAGGGGGGCAGGCAAGCGGCCAGGCCGGTGCCGCCGGCGATATAGGCGTACATATCGGCGGCGACGTCGAGGCCTTCGGCGCGGGCGGCGGTGATGCGGGCAATGGCCAGCGCCGCCTTATGCCAGTTGCGACGGCCGCCCGCCTTGAGGTGGAAGATTTCGACCGGCACGCCGCCTTCCTTGCCGATGCGGATGGCTTCATCAATGGCCTCGAGGAAGTTGTCGGCCTCCGAGCGCATATGGGTGATATAGACGCCGCCGTAGGGCGCCATCACTTTGGCCAGCTCGATGAGGTCTTCGGTGCGCACGAAGTTGTCGGGGGGATAGATGAGCGCCGAGCCGATGCCGAAGGCGCCGTCTTCCATGGCGTTGCGCACCAGGGTGCGCATGGTGTCGAGCTCTTCGGCCGTGGGCGGTCCCTGCGCCATGCCTTTGACGTAAGCGCGAATGGTGGCCGAGCCGACGAAGGAGCCGAAGTTGGGCGAAGCGCCGTGGCGCTGCATGGCCTCGAGCCAGGCGTTGAAGCCGTGCGGCCCGGCAAACTCCTTGCTCAGGCGTTTTTCTTCCGGGTCGGCCGTGCCCACCATGGCCATAGTGCGCTCGTTGGCGGGGGCGTTGGTCCAGCCTTCGCCCATAATTTCGGTGGTGATGCCCTGGGTGATTTTGCTGATGACGCGGCCGTCGCCGGTGAGGAAGGAGTCGCGCGAGTGGCTCTGGATATCAATGAAGCCCGGCGCCACCACCAGGCCGCGGGCGTCCAGGCGCTCCTTGGCGGGCGCGCCGGCCAGCATTCCGGCCGGGGCGATGCGGGCGATGCGGTCGCCGCGGATGGCGAGGTCGCCGTAAAACCACGGGTTGCCCGTTCCATCCACAATGCGGCCGTTCAAGATGACGACGTCATACGGCGACTCCTGCGTTTGGGCGGCCAGGCTGATTCCCAAAGCCGCGAGAGCGAGCGCCAGCAGACACGAGACGATGCGAAGCGTAAGACGAGACACGGTGACCTCCTTCAGAGCGTAATCAGTCCCCAGGGTTGAAATCGGGCGGGCTATTCTACGCCAAGTCGGAGGCTGAAAGGCGAGGACTATTGCGCCAGCCAGCGGCGGCGCAGGGTGCGGATTTGCGCGAGGTGGCTGAGGTCGTGCGCCGCCAGATGAATGAAGGCGGGCTCGAGCCGGTAGCGGTAGCCAGGAAACTCGGTGTGTTTCGCCCATTGCTGCCATTGTTTGGTGGTGAGGCGAGAAAGCATCGCCAGGTGTTCGCGCCGCAGGGTAGTGAAGGTCTCGAGCGCGGCGCGCAGATTTTGGCGGCGGTAGTGGAGGCGGTTGGCCCAGTGGTCGCCGTCAAACGGCGTCAGAACGCCTCCGGGCTCGGCGAGGATGACGCGGTAGCGAAAGGCGAAAGCAAGCTCAACGTCGTGCAGGTGGAGGGCGATTTCCTGGATGGACCACTTGCGCGGCTTGGGCCGGCGCGTGAGCTGCCGGGGCGTGAGGCCGCTCGTCAGCCGGCGCAGCTTGGCGGGGGTGGCGGCTTGCAGGCGCTGCGCCTGCCGCCGCGTGATGCGGTGCACCTGGCCGCACAGCCGGCACTTGGTCATAAGGCCGGAGTCTAGGCTCGGGGCCGGCGTGCGGCAAGAGCCAATTTGGCGCCGACGCGCCGTGTCCGCTCAGTCTTGCGGCCGCAGCATAGGGCGAATGGGCTCGCGAGCGTAGGCGCGCTCTTTGCGCAGCTTGTTGAAATGCATCATCGGCTCGCCCTTCTCCAGCAGCGAGGCCAGTTCGAAGATGTTGTAGCGGGGATGCTCCACTTGGCGCAGGCGGTATTCGCCCGGCTCGGTCTCGGTGATTTCGCGCCCCTGGCTTTCCAGCAAGAATTTTTCCGCCGCGGCCACATTGGCCTGGGCGTGCTCGACCACGGGCACGCTCAGGGCTTCGACGACATAGCTGCGCAGCAGCTTGGGCCAGTAGCGCTCGAAGAGGCCGGGGTCGGCGAACAAGTCGGCCCAGACCACCTCGCCATTGATGGCCACGATGACACCGACAACTTTCTTCCCGCGCAAAGCTTCGCGCAGGGCGCGCTCGTAGTCGCGCTGGAGGCGGTTGCTGGCTTGGTCAATGCGGCCCTTGAGGGCGTCAGAGCGCTCGAGTTGGGCGTAGCTGGAAGAAGCATTCAGGTCGGCTTCGGCGGCGCCGGCCTGCGTGGCTGGCACGCGCGCGGCCACGCGGCTGCGGAGGGCGCCGGCGGCGTCCCAGACTTCCTGCTGGTTTTTGGCGACGGCGGCTTTCTCGCGGAGATGCGGAGCGGCCATAAAACTCTTGCCTTCGAAGGCCAGCGAAGCGCCCGTCCAGCGGCCGGGTTCGACACAGAAAACGTCCAGCGGCAGCGGATCGGCGCCCGGGGGCACGATGCGGTCTTTGGAAATCACGCGGTCTTGTTTGCCGCCGGTGACGATTTCTCCGGCCAGGAGAAGCAAGGCTCTCTTCGAATGGTTGATGAGTGTCACAGTATTGACCTGAGCGCCGGTCGGTGGAGGCAGGCCGGGCCGGCGGCGGATGAGCCCCGCGCCCAGCTCGGTTACTTCGACTTCGCCGGAGGCCAGCCCTTCATCGAGCGTCAGGTAGCCGCTGCTGTCGTGGCCGTCAATGTGGGTGACCGGGAACAGGGCGAGATTTGAATAGACGAGGGGCTCGTGCACCTGCCAGCCGCGCAGGCCTTCGTAGGGGCCGCGGCGGGTACTGGCCGAGCCGAGGGTAGCAGCCAGGGTAATCGCCAAAGCCACAAACAGGATCCAGCGGATACGCATTCTTTC
>JBOGNW010000053.1:0-3587 GCA_050747425.1 Candidatus Acidiferrales bacterium | reverse complement strand
CTGTTACAGCGCTAATGACCGCGTTTTATATGTTTCGCCTGGTCTTCCTGACTTTTTTCGGAAATTCGCGCTTCGACCCGCACGTCGAGCACCACATCCACGAGGCGCCTCCCACAATGTCCATCCCCTTGTGGATTCTGGCGGGGCTGTCCTGCCTCGGCGGTTTCGTCGGTGTCCCCGCAGTCTTGGGGGAGTGGTTGGGAATTCCGAATTTCTTTGAGCGTTTTCTCGAGCCGGTCTTCAAGCCTCTCACGCACCTGCCCGCCGCTCAACATTCTGGCGCGCTCGAAGTAACACTGATGCTGCTCTCCGTGGGCGTCGCGGCGGCGGGCATCTGGCTCGCCTATCAGTTCTATTTGAAGAAGCCCGAGATTCCCCAGCGGCTGGCGCGCGACTTCCGCGGCCTCTACAACCTCGTCTACAACAAATACTACATAGACGAGGTCTACGACGCTGTCTTTGTTGAGGGGACTGTCAAGGGCATTCCAAGTCCAGTAGGGTGCAAGAGGATGGGAAGGGAATTCGCCCGCTTCGACCTGAAAGTGATTGACGGCCTCGGCGTCGACGGCTCCGCCTGGCTGACCCGCTTTACCTCGCAGCTCTCCATCTGGTGGGACACGTGGATTGTGGATGGCTCAGTCAACTTGCTGGCCGCGGTGGTCTGGACGCTGAACCTGCCGACCCGCGCCCTGCAAACCGGGCTAGTGCAGCGCTACGCCCTGTGGATGGCCACCGGGATCGTGCTGTTGCTGCTGTATTACGTTCAACGCTATTGGCACTTATTCCCCGCTTGGTGATGAGGTGCAACGGTGCTCCCCACGCCTGAAAACATTCTGAACTGGATCTTACTCACGCCGCTCGTCGGCGCCGTCGTTTTGCTGGCCATTCCCGGCGCCGAGAAGAAGGCCATCCGGCTGTTCGGCAACCTCTTCATGTTCGCCGGCCTGCTGGCCTCTATTCCCCTGGTCTTCTGGTTCGACAACAACGCCGGCGCCTTCCAGTTTGAAATCAAGGCCAACTGGATTCCCTCCATCGGCGCCCAATACCACCTGGGCATCGACGGCATCAGCTACCTGCTCATCATGCTGACCACCGTGCTGGGCTTCATCGCCACCCTGTCCTCCTGGGCCTTCATCCAGGTGCGGGTCAAAGAGTATTACATCATGTTCCTGGTGTTGCAGGCGGGCATGCTGGGCGTCTTTATGTCGCTCGACCTCTTCCTCTTTTACGTTTTCTGGGAAGTGATGCTCGTGCCCATGTATTTCATCATCGGCATCTGGGGCCACGAGCGCCGGCTCTACGCTGCCATCAAGTTCTTCCTCTACACCTTGCTCGGCTCGGTGCTGATGCTGCTCGGTATTCTGGCGCTCTATTTTTGGCACGCCGGCTTGCATCAGGCGGGCGCCGTCTGTCCGGCTCTGGGTGTGGCCGGGCATGGCTTCGGGGACGCTTACACCTTCAGCGTTCCGGTGTATCTGGAGCTGGGCTACCTGATTCCGCCGGCCACCCAGTTCTGGATCTTTTGGGCCTTCTTCATCAGCTTCGCCATCAAGGTGCCCATGGTGCCGTTCCACACCTGGCTGCCCGATGCCCACGTGGAAGCCCCCACGGCCGGCTCGGTGATTCTGGCCGGCGTGCTGCTGAAGATGGGCACCTACGGCTTTATGCGCTTCTCGCTGCCCATTTTCCCCCAGGCCAGCCGCGACGCCGTTCCCGTAGTGGTGGCGCTCTCGCTCATCGCCATCGTCTACGGCGCGCTGGTGTGCATGATGCAGAGCGACATGAAGAAACTCATCGCCTACTCCTCGGTGTCCCACCTCGGCTTTTGCACCCTGGGCATTTTTGCCCTGAATTACAACGGGCTGGCGGGGAGCCTCTTGCAGCAAATCAACCACGGCATCTCCACCGGGGCCTTGTTCTTGATCGTCGGTCTGCTCTACGAGCGGCGGCACACGCGCGCCATCAGCGCCTTCGGCGGGCTTTCGACCCCCATGCCGTTTTTCGCCGCCGTGTACCTCATCATCAGCCTCTCTTCCCTCGGCATGCCCCTGCTCAACGGCTTCATCGGCGAGTTCACCATTCTGCTGGGCGCCTGGCAGGTGAACCGTTGGTGGGCGGCCCTCGCCGCCCTGGGAATTGTGCTCGGCGCCGCCTACTTGTTGTGGCTCTACCAGCGGGTGATGTTCGGCGAGGTCACCCAGCCGGAAAACCAGGGCCTGCGCGACCTCAACCTGCGCGAGGCCGTTACCCTCATCCCGCTGGTGATTTGGGCCTTCTGGATCGGCATTTATCCCAAGCCCTACTTTGAGGTGATGGACAAACCGGTGGCCGCCATCGTGCGACACCTGGAGGCCTCGGCCCCGCCAATGCCGCCGCCCCCGGCCGCCGCGGCGCCGGAGACTCCCCCGGAGACGACTCCACGCTGATGTGGTCTGAATTCTTTCAACCCGAAGACTTCCGCGCCATCGTGCCGCAGCTCGAGCTGACGCTTTTCGCTTGCGGCATCCTATTGATGGATTTTCTGCTCGAGCGCCGCCACAAGTACATGAACGCCATTACGGCGCTGCTGGGCGTGGGCTTCAGCGGCTTCGAGGTCGTCCGCCTGATGGGACGAGACGAGACTATCGAGGCCTTCAACGGCATGTTCGTCGCCGATTCCTTCTTCCTGTATTTCAGTCTCGTCTTTCTGCTGGCCACTGCGGTTGTCATCCTGATGTCGGTGGCCTACCTGGAGCTCGAAGACGAAAACGAAGGCGAATACTACGCCCTGATTCTCTTTGCCGCCGTGGGGATGATGTTTCTGGCCGGCGGCTTCGACCTCATTACTCTCTTTGTCGGCCTGGAGCTGATGGCCATCAGCTTTTATCTGCTCACCGGGTTCCTGCGCCGCGACCGCCGCTCCAGCGAAGCCGCCCTGAAATACTTTCTGCTGGGCGTCTTTTCCACCGGCGTGCTGGCTTACGGCTTTTCTTTGCTCTACGGCGTCAGCGGCTCCACCAACCTCGAGCGCATTGGCGAAGCCGTCCGCCTGCGAGGCCTCGAAGACCCCGTTGTTTTCTTGGCGCTGGTGGCTGTCGCCGCCGGGCTGTTCTTCAAGGTCGCCGCCGTGCCCTTCCATCAGTGGGCCCCCGACGCCTACCAGGGCGCCCCCACACCCATCACCGCCTATATCTCCGTGGGCTCCAAGGCCGCCTCTTTTGCGCTGCTGCTGCGGCTGTTTTTGGTTCCCCTGGTTTCTCTGCGCGAGCACTGGGAGGTGTTGCTGACCGGGGTGGCGTTGGCGACGATGACCCTGGGCAACCTGGCGGCCATCAACCAATCGAACGTCAAGCGTTTGCTGGCCTACTCCTCCATCGGCCACGTTGGCTACATCTTGCTGGGCCTGGTGGCGGGGAACGATACCGGGCGGATCGGTATCGCGGTTTATATCTTCGCCTACGCCGCTATGACGCTCGGCGCTTTTGCGGTCGTCACCGGCCTGCGCGGGCCGGGCCGCGTCGGCGATACCCTCGACGACATGCGCGGACTGTTTTTCAAGAACCCGGCGCCCGCTGTACTGATGCTGGTTTTTTTGCTTTCGCTGACGG
>JBOGNW010000052.1:0-3277 GCA_050747425.1 Candidatus Acidiferrales bacterium | reverse complement strand
TCCTTCAGCTCCGCGGCGGCCGCCGTGAAATGCAGCCCCGCGAGAGCGAAAATCTTCTCCCGCAAATACGCCCCCCACGACTGGTCGGAAGCGATTTCGACCACGGCGGCCAGCAAGTGGTAGCCGGCCTTTGAATAAGCGTATGCCTGCCCGGGGACGGACTTAAGCTCCGACGTGAAGATCCTATCCACTGACCTGTTCACGGCTCCCACTTTGTCCTTCTGCCGCGTTGCGCCGCAGGCCAGCCGTATGCGTCAGCAGTTGATGCAGCGTGATCGCCCCTTTGTCATCGGGAACGGAAGGGAAGAACTTGCCCAAGCTGTCTTGTGTCGAAAGCTTGGCGTCGGCCTCCAACCGAAGGATGGCCGCCGCTGTGAACGCTTTGGCGATGGAGCCAATGGAGAAGCGTGTTTCTCGAGTGACAGGAATGCCAAATTCGCGGTCTGCCCACCCGTACGACTCATCTAGTACAACGCAGCCGCGCTCGACTACGAGAAGCTGCCCGGACAGGCCAAACGCGGCCAAGCGCGACACATAGTTCTTCACCTTGGCGGCGCGTTCCTGGAAGACGGAATTGCTGCATGCCGATGAAGCGCGTTGGGCAATCGCCGCACGGGGGACCGCCAGCAAGAGCAAGCAGAACAACCACCAGCTTTTCTTTTTCATGCCCACCTCCTTCGAGAGTCGCAACCACTGCCGCAACCATAGTAGCAATCGCTCATCTTACGGGTAGGGTGCTCATCGAGCAACCGCGCCCTCTACCCTCTAGACACCGCCGAGCTGAGGAATGTTTATTAGATTAGACACACGGGGTTTGGCTGTTCCAAATTCCTTGCGTGCACCGAGGGTTGCCCACTAGGATGGCGCCACTCGCAGAGCTTCTATGGCCCGACGCGCCCTCGAACACGTCCGCCCCATGCGCGGCGGCGCTCAAGCCCATTTGCTGCGCTGCGACGACAGCGCCTACTACGTCACCAAGTTCCAAAATAACCCGCAACACGTTCGCATTCTGGCCAATGAAATGCTTGCTGCCCGGTTGGCCGTGGCGCTGGGACTGCCGGTCGCCCGCGCCGAGGTGGTGAAGGTGGAAGCGGATTTGATTAACGGCACGCCCGAACTACGCGTGCGCCATGCCGGAAAGTGGGAAAAATGCCGTCCCGGGTTCCAATTCGGGTCGCGCTTCCCCGGCCAGCCCGGCCGCGTCCTCATCTTCGACCTGCTCCCCGAAGAGCGCCTCTCCGAGGTCGAAAACCTGGCCGACTTCGCCGGCATGCTGCTCTTTGACCAGTGGACCTGCAACACCAACGGCCGCCAGGTGCTTTTCCTCGCCGAGCCCCACGAGCGCCGCGGCTATCGCGCCCTGATGATTGACCAGGGCTTTTGCTTCAACGCCGGCGACTGGGATTTCCCCGACAGCCCCCTGCGCGGCCTCTATCATCGCCACCGCGTTTACGCCGGCCTGCGCGGCTGGCAAAGTTTTGAGCCCTACCTGACGCGCCTGGAAGAGCTTCCAATACGTGTACTGGATGAAGCGAAGGCCTCGGTTCCCTCCGAGTGGTACAATGCCGACACCGCCGCCATGACCCGCCTGCTGGAACAGCTCGACCGCCGCCGGCGCCGCGTCCGCGAGCTTGTCGCCGCGGTCAAAAACTCCTCCCGCCAGCCCTTCTCCCGCTGGAGCTAGCCATGCCCGACGCCGAGCGCCCCTGCCAGTTCTACCTGCTGCGCTACGTGCCCAACATCGTGCGCGGCGAATTCGTGAACATAGGGGTATTGTTGTTCGACCCTGTCCAAAGCCGTCTGTTGCGTCCGCGCCTCCTCGACGACTTCCGCCGCCTCCGCCGCCTGCATCCGTGGGCGGATTTGGAAGTGCTGGGGGCGCTGGAGAGTCAAATCGAAGCCGAAGCTCCGCAGGGGGAAGGGAGCCTGGCCGCCTACCTCGAACGCTTGCAGCAATTCTCGAATGCGCTGGAATTCACCGAGTCGAAGGTGGTGCTCACCGCCGACCCCGACGCGGAGCTCGACCGCCTCTTCGACACCTACATCGCCGAGCCGCGCTACCCGACGCGCGTGGGCGTTCTGGTGGAGCGCTCGCGCGCCTGGGTGCGCTCGCAGCTCAATTCCGCTCTGCGCCGCGCCGGCCTGTGGGAGAGACTCGAGCGCGGGGTGCGCGTCGAGGAATTCACTCATCGCGGCGACCGTTTCCGCTTCGACTTCGGTTACCGGCGCAACGGCCACGTCGGTTTTCTGCACACCCTGACCCTGGAACGGGAAGTTGACCGCGCTAAAGTCTTGGCCTACACGATGGAGCGCATCCGCACACGCCTGGCGGCGCAGCGGCTTTCCGCCCGCTGCACCGCTGTCGTCGAAGGCCCGCCCGAAAACGAGACCGCCGAACTCGCCGCCCGCATCCTCGCCGAGCAGGAGATCGGCCTCATCCCCGTCGCCGGCCTCGAGCCGTTCGCAGCCGAACTAGGCTCCCAACTCAGCTAGCTCCTAGCCGCCGGGCTTCGACCAGGAACCCCGGCGCGTCACGAGACACCGGCCCTGGCAGCTACGATCGGATGAGGGGTGGGGGAATCGTGCCCGGCTTCGCCTACGGCCTTTTATAAACGACGCCGCCTTTCATCACGAAGCGGACGTCTTCCAGCGCGCGCACGTTGTCCAGGGGACTGCCCGGTACGGCGATGATGTCGGCGAGGCGGCCGGCTTCGATGACGCCGCGGTCCTTCAAGCCCAGCAGGTCCATAGCATTGATGGTGGCCGCCTGGATGGTCTGCAAGGGCGTCAGGCCTTTGTCCACCAGGGCGGCAAACTCTTTGGCATTGTCCCCGTGCGGGAAAACGGCGGCGTCGGTCCCGAAAGCGATTTTGACGCCGGCGCGAATCGCTTGGCGCTGGCTTTCGCGGGCGTGCGGAATGATGAACTCCATCTTGGCGCGAATCGGCGGCGGCATATCTTCGAGCTTGACCGCATCCAGCAAGTGGGCGTTGGGCACAAGATAGGTGCCCTTTTCCTTCATCAGGGCGATGGCTTCGTCGGTGAGCATCGAGCCGTGCTCGATGGAGGCCACGCCGGCCCGCACCGCCGCCAGGATGCCCTCAGTGCCGTGAGCGTGGGCAGCGACTTTAACCCCGTGACGGGCGGCCTCCTCGACGATGGTGCGCAGCTCCTCTTCTGAGTATTGCTGCGCTCCCACCGGCCCTTCGAACGAGAGCACGCCGGCCGTGGCGCAGGTCTTGATCCACTGCGCCCCGTGCTTGATCTGATAGCGCAC
>JBOGNW010000051.1:0-7529 GCA_050747425.1 Candidatus Acidiferrales bacterium | reverse complement strand
GGCTACCTCGAGCGCGTCGCCGAACCCGCCCTCGAACACGACCCTCTGCACCTGCTCGATGTCGTGCGGAAGGTGGTGTCGCAGTTGCCCGACTCGGCGGAGCTGCTGGACTTGATGGGGCGCGCCGGCCGCCAGTCGCACGACCACTCGGCCGAGGTCGAGGCTCTCAGCAAGCAAGCTGGCCTGGCCGTGAAGCGAGAGGACTACCCCCGCGCCAAACAGCTCTACGACGAACTGGTTTCTCTCGATCCGCACAGCCCCGAGTTCACCCAGCGGCTGAACAAAGTCCGGCAGTTGCTGGGCGAGCCCGGCCTGGCCGAGGCGCCTGTCGCCGAAGAGGCCCCGGCCTTCGAGATTCCGCCTCCTGCCGAAATTGAGCTCGATGAAGAAACCCAGGCCTTCGTCAATTCCACTCTCACCGACATTGACCTCTTCTCCAGTTACGGCATGGCCGACAAAGCCATCGAGCTCGCCAAAGAATTAATCGCGCGCGTCCCCCACCACATTGTTGGGCACGAAAAGCTGCTGGACCTTTACATCGGCAACGGCAACGACTCGGGTGTCGTAGAAGTCGCCGGCCGCCTCGAGCCCCTCCTGCGTCAGGCGGGAAACCGCCCGCGGGCCGATGAGGTGATGAGCCTGGCCCGCCGCTACGCCGAGAAAGCCGGCATCGCAGTTCCGGGGCGTGCCCCCTCTGCTCCGCCGGCACCAGCCCCGGCCCCCGCCGCAGCCACCTTCGAGATTCCCACCGCGGCGCCGGCCGAGCCGGCCTTCGAAATCCCCGCGACACCCGCCACCCAGGAAGTTGACCTCTCCACCGAATGGGCCACGGCCGCCGGCGGAGAAGCCGCCCCGGCCTTCAACACCGAAGACGCCACGGCGGAAATCGACTTCTATCTCAGCCAGGGACTGGCGGACGAAGCCCGCCAGGCTCTCGCCCGCTACGAAACTGCTTTCCCCGGTGAGCCAGCGCTGGCGGAGCTGGCGAGTCGCATTGAAGCGGCTGGTGCTCCGGCCGCGGAAATTCCGATCGCCGAAGAGGGAGTTTCGGAAATCGAGCTGCCGGCCATGGCCGAGGAGCCGACGATAGCGGAAATTCCACTCGAGCCGGCCGCAACCGAACCCGAACCGGCTGCCGCTGTAGAGCCGGAGGCTGCTCCGGTCGCTGCCGATGACGGGGATACCTACGACATCGTACTGGAAGAGCAGCCCAAGGAAGCCGCGCCCGCCGCCTCTGCCGCGGGATTGAGCGCCGCCGATTTCTTCTCCGACCTGGCGGGTGAGCTCGACCAGGCGCTCGAAACCGCCAAGACCCCGGCCGCTCCTGCCAAAGCCGCTGCCCTTCCGCCGGCCGCCAAAGCCGCTCCGCCCCCGCCGGCCGCCGCCGGCCCCCAGCCGCCCGTCGGCGTTCTGGCCGAGGTGTTCGAAGAATTCAAGGAAGAGATGGGCGCCACCGAAGAGGTCGAGGACACCGAAAGCCACTACAACCTCGGCATCGCTTACAAAGAGATGGGCTTGCTCGACGAAGCCGTCAGCGAATTCCAAAAGGTCGCCAAGGCCGCTGAAAAGCAGAAGACCCACTCCCAGCTCTTCCAAGCCTGCACCCTGCTGGGCGTCTGCTTCATGGACAAGGGCATGCCCCAGATTGCCGTGCGCTGGTACGAGCGCGCCTTGAACACCCCGGGCGTGGATGAAGAAGGGGCGCTGGCCCTGCGCTACGACTTGGGCCTCGCCCACGAGCAGGCCGGCAACCGCAAGGCGGCGCTCGAGTGCTTTATGGAAGTGTACGGCGCCAACGTGGACTACCGCGACGTCGGCGACCGCATCCGCGAACTGCGAGGCGCGTGAGTGGCCGCGGGATGTTGCCCCGCCTGTTCCTCCTCACGTTAGTCCTCTTCTGCCTCGAGATGGGCCTCTTCCTGCTGGTGCTGCCCTGGTCGGGCCTCTGGGAGCACAACTACTTCCTGTTCCGCTATCCCGAGTTCGCCGCCTGGTTGATGAATAATCGCCTGCGCGGCCTCATCTCCGGCCTCGGCCTGGTGGACATCGGCCTGGCCTGCTGGTACGCCGCTCATTTCAGGCTCGTCCTGGCCGGGTGGCTGGAAGCGACCCCGCCGCCTCTCCCGCGCCCCGCTCAGCCGCGCGAGTCGCTCAGCCGTGGCCAGACTGCCTGAGCGCTGGCCGCTCCTCTGCTACATCACCGACCGGAAGACTGTGGCTGGAGAGAATCTCGTACCGCTCATCGAACAAGCGGTGGCGGCCGGCATTGAGCTGATTCAGATTCGCGAACGCGATCTCCCAGCCGCAGAACTGCTGCGCCTGGCCAAGACTGCCGTCGAACGCGCCCGCGGCACGGCCACGCGCATCCTCACCAACGACCGCCTCGATGTCGCGCTCGCCGCCGCCGCTGATGGAATTCATCTGCCCACCCACGGCCTGCCGGTGGCCGAAGTCCGCCAGCGGCATTCTCGCTTGCTCATCGGCGCTTCCTGCCACAACCTCGAAGAGCTGCGCCGCGCCGAAGAAAGTGGCGCCGACTTCGCCGTGTTCGGTCCCGTCTTCGCCACGGCTTCCAAAAAGGACTACGGCCCGCCGCTGGGCCTGGCGCAACTTGCGGCCGCTGTCGGTGCGGTTAAAATTCCCGTCCTGGCCCTGGGCGGCCTCACGCGGGCCAACGCCGCCGAGTGCCTCGCCGCCGGCGCTAACGGCCTGGCTGCCATCTCGCTCTTCCAGACCAGCCCGGATCTTCCTGAGTTAGTTCGCCACTTGCGCGCGCTCGGGTAGCGGCGAGGAAGGCGCTTGGGCCCGCCCAGGCTTTTGCCTGTCATTCCGAGCCCTAGCCGGCCTTGGCGGCGAGGAATCTGCTTTTCGGCTAACCCAGCCTCGCCTTTTCGCTCAGCCCAGTGGCCCCCCGCCACTGGGTAGTCGTCCCCAAGCAAACTTGCACGCACTGGCGGGAGACCCCAAGAGGCGATAAACTCTCGGCACCAAGCGGAGGATCTATGGACGCTAAAAAGTTTCTCCAAGACTATGCCCGCGCCTGGGAAACCCGCGACGCTGACCTGGCCGCCAGCCTCTTCACCTCCGACGCCCTCTACCACGAAACTCCTTTCAGCGAACCCATGGTCGGCCGCGAGGCCATCCGCGCCTATTGGGAAGCCGCCACCAAAAACCAGAAAGACATTGACGTGCTTATCAAAGAACCCCACCTCGACGGCAATCTGCTCATCGCCGAGTGGGGCACGCGCTACGCCCACCTCTCCACCGGCGCCCGCCAGGAGCTGCGCGGCATCCTGCTGGCCGAGTTTGAAGGCGACAACGTCTCCAGCTTCCGCGAATACTGGCTCCACCGCTCCCTCTAACAGAGCGCTGAAAAAAAGCCCCCTGTCATCCCGAGCCCTTGCGTGCCCTTGGCGGCGAGGAACCTGCTGTTGTTTCTTGAGTAGGACGGGCGGGCCCGCCTTCCTCGTCGGTAGTTCTCCCCTCCTTGCCTCCTTGCTTCCTTGCCTCGCCACTCCGCTGTTATACTTTCGCGGAATCAATCTTCCGGCGAGGGCCACCATGACCGAAACCGACGTCCGCTATCCCGTAGGCAAGTTCCAGATGGAAAAACCCGTCACCCCCGCGCTCCGCCAGCAATGGATGGCTGAAATCGCCGAAGCGCCCGCGCATCTGCGGGCCGCAGTCGAGGGACTCTCGCCCCAGCAACTCGACACTCCCTACCGCGACGGCGGTTGGACCGTTCGCCAGGTCGTCCACCACGTACCTGATAGCCACTTGAACGCCTACACCCGCTTCAAGCTGGCGCTCACCGAAGACCAGCCCACCATCAAGCCCTATGACGAGAAGCGCTGGTCGGAGCTCGAGGATGCCCGCACCGCCCCGCCCGAGATTTCGCTCGCCCTGCTCGACTCGCTCCACCGCCGCTGGGTGCTCTTCCTGCGCTCCATGCAGCCCGCCGATTTCGCCCGCACCTTCAAGCATCCCGAGCTCGGCCTGTTGAACCTGGAAACTCTGCTGGCCCTCTACGCCTGGCACGGCCGCCACCACGTCGCCCACATCACCTCCCTCCGCGCCCGCCAAGGCTGGTAGAAGCCACAAGGAACGATATTCTAGAAAAAGGAAGAAACAAGAAGATAACTCTTGACATCTGAGCCATAGGCGTGACATCCTAGTACGCGGCTAAGGAGGGCTCATGGCCAGGGGAGCATCCCGCAAGTTAGGGCTCGAGATTGACACCCGGCTCTATGCCCGCTTGGGCCAGGTAGCCAAGGCCAACGGTCAGAGTCGCCGTTTTCTCTTGGAGGATGCGTTGAAGCACTATTTGACGGTTCTTCTGCCTTCGCGCACTACGGTCCGACCCGAAGTCATGGCCCATTTCCGGCAATCGCTGGCCAAGAATCGGAAACTCCTGGAGCTTCTGGCCGGCTAAATGCCGGGCTATGTCTACCTGACCATCGCCGAAGGCATCGAATTCCACCGACAGCTCATTGAGGAATTTGGCGGCTCCCCGGAGCTGGCGAACCTCGGGCGACTGGAAGCCGCGCTTTTCCGCCCGCAGACAGGCTACTACACCGACCTGGTGGAAGAGGCGGCCGCATTGATGGAATCCCTCGCCAACAACAACGCCTTTGTTGACGGCAACAAACGGGTCAGCTTTGCCGTGACCGACACATTTCTCCGCTTGAATGGTTTCTATCTGGAAGTTGACCCCCAGGTGGCACACGACTTCATCACCCAGCGGATGGCGAGAGGGGAATTCCGGTTTCGAGTTATTTGCGACTGGCTGCGTCCTCTAACGCATCGGCTGCCCCCAGGCTAACTCGCTTCCTGGCGGACGCGCGCTAGACACCCTTCGAACCGGCTCCCTATAATGACTTGGTGAGCGCCCGCGGACGCATCCTCGCCCTCGACCTGGGCAGCAAAACACTCGGCCTGGCCGTGAGCGACCCCCTGGGCCTCACCGCCCAGGGCCTCCCCACCGTCAAGCGCACCAACGCCCGCGGCGACCTCGAGCGCCTGCGCGAGCTGGTCAACGCCTACCAGGTCGAGCGCATCGTGGTCGGCCACCCCCTGCACCTCAAAGGCTACGCCGCCGCCCGCGCCCAGGAAGCCGAGCGCTTCGCCGACCGGCTCCGCCGCGACCTCAAGCTGCCGGTCGAGCTCTTCGATGAGCGCCTGACCACCGCTGAAGCCGAGCGCCTCGTCCGCGAGTCGGGCCAGGCCAGCGGCGGCCGCCGCCCCTCGCGCCTGCGCCAGGAGAAGCAGAAAGGCGCCATTGACCAGATCGCGGCTACCCTCCTCCTGCAAACCTATCTCGACCAAGCGCGCGCCCTGGCCGAGCAACCCACCGACGAGTCTTGATGCCTCCGCGACCCTCCTCGCCTCGCCGGCTTCTGCTGCTCGTCCTGGCTCTCCTGGTGCTGCTCTTTCTCATTCTCCTCTATCTGCCCTACCCCGTGTCGTCGGGCGAAGTGGTGCTGGTGATTGAGCAAGGCATGAGCCGCCGCGCTATCGCCGACCGACTGGCCGAGCGCGGCCTGCTCGCCTCCCGCTGGCCCTTTTTGTTGTACGTCTACACCCACGGCGGCCAAACCCTGAAAGCGGGCGAGTACTCCTTCCGCGGCCGTCTAAGCGCGCTCGACGTCTTTGACAAGCTGGCCCGCGGCGAAGTCCATCTCTACCCGCTCACCATCCCCGAAGGCTACACGCGCTGGGAAATGGCCGACGAAGTGGCGCGGCTCGCGCTCGCCCCGCGCGCCGCTTTCCTCACCGCCACCGAAAACGTTGCCCTCATCCGCGACCTGGCCCCCGAAGCCAAAACTCTCGAGGGCTACCTCTTCCCCGACACCTACTACTTCGCCCGGCCCGCCGACCCCGCCGCCATGGCGCGCGCCATGGTGGAGCGATTCCGCGCCGTCTACGCCGCCTTGCAGGTAAAAAACATTAACCCCCACAAATTCTCCCCCCATCAACTGGTCACGCTTGCCTCGCTGGTGGAGGAAGAAACCGGAATCCCCGAAGAGCGCGGCCTGGTGGCCGCCGTGTTCTACAACCGCCTAGCCCGCAACATGCCGCTGGCCTGCGACCCCACGGTGATTTACGCCAAGCGCCTGGCGAATGGCGGCGAGTTTGACGGCTTCATCCGCGTCTCCGACCTCGAGCGCCGCTCCTCCTACAACACCTACCTCCACCCCAGCCTGCCTCCCGGCCCCATCGCCTCCCCCGGCCGCGCCGCCTTGGCCGCCGCTCTCTCCCCGCACCGCTCCGACTACCTCTACTTCGTCAGTAACCTCCGCGGCGGCCACGTCTTTGCCTCGACTTCCGGGGAACATGAACGCAACGTAGCGCGCTATCGCCGCCTGCGCGCTCAACAAGACCAGTCCACCAACTCCAAACAGTAGGCAGGGGAATTTTTACCCTTCGGTAATTCCCTGAAATAGAAGGTACTTAAAATTTTCTTCCGCAAAAACCGCAGAAACCGCAAAAACCTTAGACAAGCCCCGCCCTCTTGTGCAACCGTGAGCCACGGAGGTGACCTGCGGGGCCGCCCAGTCTTTCCGGTTTCTAATTTCTAATTTCAAGTTTCCGAGCCCCCTGACTGAAATGAGTTTCCGGAAAGCCGTTCGATTTAAGACCCATCGAGCAACATGGAGAAACATGGAAGTGAAACTAGTTTCGATTCGTAAGATGTTTGCGTTCAAGCAGATGCGGAGAAAGGAAACTGGTACCCCCCCTCCCGCCCCGAGAAGGGTACAGGTGAAAGAAGGGACAACGGCAATGAAAGAGTCCCTTCCTTTGACCATCTTCTCGGCAGTGGGCTACACTGCTCAATGGGGAGCGTTGAAGAGACTTGGTGAACCGTAACACATCGGCAAGGGCGGCGTTTCTACTGGCGCTGCTGCTGACCATGGCAGCGTGCGGGATATTCGACGTCAAGAAGACCGAGCGCTTGCCTCCGGAAAAAACTCGTCCGCTGCGCACTACTACACTCGACGAACTCCTCGAGAAGCTCCGGCAGCAAGAGACTTCGGTCACGAGCATTAACGCTGTGGCGGAGCTTCAGCCCTCGACCGGTTCCGCCTACAGCGGCGTCATTGAGGAATACCGCGATGTGCGCACCTTCATCCTCGCCCAGCGGCGCCCACGCAACGCCGGGGCCAGTGGCGAGGCGGCCCAAGAGGCGCGCACCATCCGCCTGATCGGGCAGGCGCCCGTAGTGCGCAAGACCATCTTCGACATGGTGGCGGATGAAGAGGGCTTCCGGGTTCTCATTCCTCCCAAAAACAAGTTCATCGTGGGCCCGAACAACGTCATCCGGCTGAGCCAGAAGCCCATCGAGAATCTGCGTCCGCAACATCTTTTCGACGCCGTGTTTCTTACGGGCCCCCGGGCAGGCGCCGTGCACCTTTTCGAGGAGAACGAATTCAACGGCGAGCGCTTCTACGCTATATCGGAGATCCTCCCCGCCGAGGCAGGGCGCTGGCGGCTCGAGCGGCGGTGGTGGTTCGAACGCAGCCAATTGGAGC
>JBOGNW010000050.1:0-18375 GCA_050747425.1 Candidatus Acidiferrales bacterium | reverse complement strand
CGGCAGTGTGGTAGGGGCTTCGCCCCTGGCTGAATGTCGGGGCTAAAGCCCCGACCCGCCAAAGCAGAGAGGCCTCAGGGGCTCCCCTCGGCTCCGTTCCCTTCGACTGCGCTCCCGAAAAGCCCTGGCCCGCCTTTCGCAGCGGCGGAGAAAAAAATTCCTGTTCCTTTGGGGCGCGCCTGAGTAGGATGCTGCCCCCGATTCTTTCGTGGAGGTGCTTCCCATGACTTGCCGGCAGTCGACTCTGCGGATTCTTGTCGCGGTGGTAGCGGGCGCGCTGCTGGTAGCCTCGGCTCTAGCCGCGCAGCAATACAGCCCGGACTTACTCAAAGGAATGAAGTACCGCCTCATCGGCCCCTACCGCGGCGGCCGCGCGCTGACTGCGGTGGGCGTGGTGAGCGAGCCCAACACCTACTACTTCGGCGCGGTGGCCGGCGGCGTCTGGAAGACCACCAACGGCGGGATGAGCTGGACGCCGCTGTTTGACAAGGAGTCGGTGGCCTCCATCGGCAGTGTAGCGGTGTCGGAGTCCGACCCCAACGTGATTTACGTGGGCACGGGCGAGGCCTGCATTCGCGGCAACATTTCGCACGGCGACGGCGTTTACAAATCCACCGACGCCGGCAAGACTTGGACGAATGTCGGGCTGCGCGACACGCGCAACATCGGACGCGTGCTGGTTCACCCGCGCAACCCCGACAACGCCTACGTGGCAGCCCTCGGCCACGCCTACGGGCAAAACAGCGAGCGCGGCGTGTTCCGCACCCTGGACGGCGGCAAGACTTGGGAGAAAGTCCTCTACAAAGATGAAAAGACCGGCGCCATTGACATCGCTCTCGACCGCTCCAACCCGCGCATCCTGTTTGCCGCGTTGTGGGAAGCGGGGCGCACGCCCTGGAGCCTGACCAGCGGCGGGCCGGGCAGCGGCCTCTACAAATCCAGCGACGGCGGCGCCACCTGGAAGCAAATCACCGGCAACGGCTGGCCGGAAGGGACGCTGGGCAAGATCGGGGTCAGCATCTCGGGCGGCAACCCGAACCGCATCTACGTTATGCTAGAGGCGCTGGAGGAAGCCGGCGGTGTCTACCGCTCCGACGACGGCGGGGAGCACTGGCGACAGATGACCTCCGACCACCGGCTGCGGCACCGGCCGTGGTACTACACGCACATTACCGCCGACACCAAAGACCCGGAGACGGTTTACGTGCTGTGTGTGGGGCTCTACCGCTCCAGCGACGGCGGGCGAACCTGGACGCCTATGCGGGCCATGCACGGCGACCACCACGGCCTGTGGGTTGACCCCAACAACCCGAAGCGGATGATCGGCGCCAACGACGGCGGGGCCACCATCACCGTGGATGGGGGAGAAAGCTGGAGCCGGCAGGACAACCAGCCCACGGCGCAGTTCTACCACGTCACCACCGACAACCAGTTCCCCTACAACGTCTACGGCTCGCAGCAGGACAACAGCAACGTGAAGATTGCCAGCCGCAGCGACTGGGGCCAGATCACGGTGCGCGATTGGTATCCGGTGGGAGGCGGGGAAGCCGGCTACATCGCTCCTCATCCCACTGACCCCAACATCGTCTATGCGGGGGAATACTTTGGCATCTTGACGCGCTTCGACCGGCGCACCAACCAGGCGCATAACATCTCGGTGTGGCCCGACGACACCGACGGCTACGCGGCTAAGGATGTGAAGTACCGCTTCAACTGGACGGAGCCCATCCACGTCTCGCGGCACGATCCCTCGGTGGTGTATTACGCCGGCAACATTCTTTTCCAGTCCACCGACGAGGGAATGAGCTGGACGCCCATCAGCCCCGACCTGACGCGCAACGACAAATCCAAGCAGCAGTTTTCGGGCGGGCTGATTACGGGGGAGAACATCAGTGTCGAATACTACGACGTGATTTTCAGCTTCGCCGAGTCGCCGCGGCAGAAAGACCTGCTGTGGGCGGGGACGGATGACGGCCTGGTGCACTTAACCCGCGACGGGGGCAAGTCGTGGGCGAACGTCACTCCGAAAGAGATGCCGGAGTGGAGCATGGTCAGCATCGTTGACGCTTCGCCGCACGACGCCGGCAGCGCCTACATCGCCGTCGACCGGCACAAGCTCGATGACTTCCGGCCCTACATCTACAAAACGCAAGACTACGGAAAGAGCTGGAAGAAAATCGTCAGTGGGATTCGCGAGGATACTTTTGTGCGGGCGGTGCGCGAGGACCCCAAGCGCCAGGGTTTGCTCTACGCCGGCACGGAAACGGGCGTGTTCGTATCCTTTGATGACGGCGCCCACTGGCAGGCGCTGCAACTGAACCTGCCCACCGCGCCCATCCACGACCTGGTGGTGAAGGACGACGACCTGGTGGTGGCCACGCACGGGCGCTCCTTCTGGATTCTCGACGACCTCTCGCCGCTGCGGCAGATGAGCGACGCCGTGGCCAAGGAGGACGCGCATCTCTTCACGCCCGCCCCGGCGTTGCGCTGGCGCGGGGGCTCGTCGGCCCGGCCGGTGTTTGCGGGCGAAAACCCGCCCGACGGCGCCATCCTCTACTACACCTTGAAAGAAAAGCCGAAAGAGGAAATGACGCTGGAGATTTTGGACGCGAAGGGCGCGGTGGTGCGCAAGTACACCAGCACGAAAAAAGTTGTCGAGGGGCGCCCGCTGCCCGAGCGCCCTGGACAGGACGCGGACGCGGACCCGAATCAGCTTTCCGCCGAACCCGGCCTGACGCGCTGGGTATGGAACCTGCGCTACGAGTTGCCGGAGTTTGTGCCCAACGCCATCTTCGACATGGGTCCGCCCAGCGGGCCGCTGGCTTTGCCGGGCCGTTACCAGGTGCGGCTGACGGTGGCGGGCAAGAGCACCACAGCGCCGCTTGAGGTCAAGCTCGACCCGCGCGTGACCACGCCGCCGGCCGATCTCGAAAAGCAGTTCCAGTTGCTGACCAAAGTGCGCGCCCTGGTGGAGCAGCAACACGGAGCGGTACTGGAAATACGCAACCTGCGCGCCCAGCTCCAGGCCTTGCGCAAGCGGCTGGCCGGCAACGCGGGTGCCAAGGAAGTCATCAACGCCGCTGACGAGATCGACAAGAAGATGTCGGCGGTGGAGGAAGAGTTGATCGAGGTGAAGGCCAAGTCCTCGCAGGACATGTGCAACTACCCGACCAAGCTCAACGGCAAGCTGGGCTGGCTCGACCAGGTGATTGACAGCGCCGACCGCGCGCCGACCAAACAGGCCTATGAGTTCACCGAGGTGATGCGCGCGCAACTCGAGGCGCAGCTCGCCGCCTGGAAGGAAATCGTCAGGCTCGATGTGGCGGCGCTGAATGAGCGCATGCAGCGCGAACAGATTCCGGCGCTGACGATTTCCGCGGCCAGCAAGTGACGGCGATGCATGGCGGCCTCTCCCTGCCGAGTAACTCCGGGGGTGGGTGAGAGTCTAGTGGCACTCGCCCCGCCGAGGCAAATGGCTTTTCTGGCGGATGCGGTTCCACGCCTTGACTGGCCTGCGGGTGCGACCTAGTATGGGGACCAAGCGAGAGGGAACCTCTCCCATGATCGGCCAGATGGTTTCCCATTACCACATCCTGGAGAAGCTGGGCGAGGGCGGCATGGGGGTGGTCTACCGCGCCGAGGACACGCGCCTGAGACGCAGCGTGGCCCTCAAAGTCCTTTCTTCCCAGTTTGCCCGCGACCCTGAGCGGCGCGAACGCTTCCGCCAAGAGGCGCGCGCGGCCGCGGCGTTGACGCACCCCGGCATCGCGACTGTATATGAGCTGGGAGAAGTGGGCGAAGAACTCTACATTGTTTTCGAGTTCGTGCGCGGGGAGAGCCTGCGCAAAGTGGTGAACCGGACACGGATAAATCCCCAGACCTTGCTCGATGTCGCTACTGACATTGCGCGCGCGCTGGTTGCCGCCCATACCCACGGCGTTGTGCACCGCGACCTCAAGCCAGAAAACATCATCCGCACCCCCGAAGGCCACACCAAAATTCTCGACTTTGGCCTGGCTCGCTTCACGCCCGCCGGGCTGAGTCCGGAGACGGTCTCTACGCGGCTGACCGATCCGGGGGCCATCGTGGGGACGATTTCTTACATGTCGCCCGAGCAGCTGGAAGGCCGGGAGGTGGACTTCCGCAGCGACATTTTTTCTTTCGGGATTTTGCTGTACGAGCTTGCGACAGGCACGCAGCCCTTCGAGGGGGCGAGCCCCGCCTCCACAATGGCGCGGATTATGGCGGGCGAGCCCGTGCCCCTCACGCAGCGCAACCCGGTGGCGCCGCCGGAGTTGGAGCGCATCGTACGCAAGTGCCTGCGCAAGCGGGCCGAGGAGCGCTACCAGTCCACGGCCGACCTGATGGTGGACCTCGAAAACCTGCACCGCGATTCCACCCAGGTGTCGCGGGCGGCCGTGCCCCCAGTGGAAGAACCTGAACAGGTACTCCCGCATCACCTCATCACCCGGATGGGGCAGAGCCCCCGCCTCTGGTGGGAGCTGAACCATTTGTTCATGATGGCGGGCGCCGCCATTCCCGCCTACATCGCCTGGCAGGTGAAAGAGTGGGTGCCGGGATGGGGGCTGAGTTTCTTTTTTGCGGTGCTGGGATTTGTTGCGGTGCTCGTCACCTTGCGGGGCTACCTACTGGTCACGGCGGCCTTCAATCCACGCGCCCTCTCACGGGAAGTACGGCGGGTGGAGCCGTTTCAGTGGGCCCTGGACCTGTTGTTCATGGTGGCCTTGCTGGTGATGGCCGTGACGATTGCCACTACCCATACGTTGAGCGCCGCCATTCTGTTTTTTATCGCCATAGGCGGGATTGTAGTGCGCACGGTGGTCGAGCCGACCATCGCCCGCGCCGCCTTCCCGCAGGCGTTTGCCTCGACCGAAACCACCCCGGGCCAAGCCGCCCCCGCGGTGCTGGCCCCGCGCCCCGGGCTACGCCGGGCAGCCTGGATGGGAGGGGCAGCCGCTCTGCTCGGGCTCGCGCTGGCCTTCACCGTGGGCGGCTGGAGAGAGAAACTTTTTGGCCCCGCAGCGCCCATCCCGCCGCTCCCGGCCACCGCGGGGCCCATCAACTCGCTCGCCGTGTTGCCGCTGGAGAACCTGTCGGGCGACCCCGAGCAAGAGTACTTCGTGGAGGGCATGCACGAAGAACTGATTGCCCGACTGGCCAAGATCAGCGCCCTCAAGGTCATCTCGCGCACCTCGGTGATGCGCTACAAGCAAGCCCTCAAGCCTGTCTCCGAGATTGGCCGCGAGCTGGATGTGGACGCCGTTATCGAAGGCTCGGTGCGGCGGGCCGGCAACCAGGTACGCATCACTGTGCAGTTGGTGGAGGCGGCCACGGACAAGCATCTGTGGGCGGAAAGTTACGACCGCGACCTCTCGGACATCCTGGCCTTGCAGAGCGAGGTGGCTCAGGCCATTGTCAGTCAGGTGCGCGCGCAACTGACCCCCCAAGAGCAAGCTCGTTTCGCGGCCACGGCCCGGCCGGTCAGCCCCGCCGCTCACGAGGCTTACCTTCGCGGCCGGTACTACTGGAACAAGAAGACCGAAGAAGGGATGAAGAAGAGCCTCGAGTATTTCCAGCAGGCCATCGCGATCGAGCCGAACTATGCGCTAGCTTACGCGGGCGTTGCCGATGCTTACAACACTATGACGACCCGCGCCTACCTTTCTCCCCGCGAGGGGCGGGCGAAGGGGAGAGCCGCCGCCCGGCAAGCGCTGGAAATAGAGGAAACGCTGGGCGAGGCCCACGCGGCATTGGCCTTTGCCTCCTTTTACTATGACTGGGAATGGGCGGAGGCAGAGAGAGAATTCCAGCGCGCTCTCGAGTTGAACCCTAGCTATGCCCCCGCGCACCACTGGTACTCCCATTACTTGATTGCGATGCAGCGAAACGGGGAATCCCTTGCAGAAAGCCAACGAGCGTTCGAGCTCGACCCCCTCGACTTGAGCATCAACGTGCATCTCGGCTGGCATTACTATGCCGTGCGGGATTACGACCGAGCCGTCAAAGAAGTGGGCAAGGTCATTGCCATGGAGCCATTTGTGCTCGCGCACATACAGCAAGGGCTGAATCTGGAGCAACTGGGCAGATTTGAGGAAGCGATCGCAGAGTTACAGAAGGCGATCACGCTTTCCAAAGTCAGCACGGAAGCTCTGGCGTACTTGGGCCATGTCTATGCAATCGCGGACCGGGGAGCCGAGGCACGCCAAGTACTCCGGCGGTTGCAGGAGTTGGAGTTGTCAGGGCAGAACTATGTCTCGTCCTTTGACGTGGCCATCATCCACGCCGGATTGGGTGAAAAGGAGCAGGCTTTCGCCTGGCTGGAAAAGGCGTACGCAGAACATTCAAGCGGCTTCAGCGGACTGATTTACTTGAACATGGACCCGCGGCTTGATCCGCTGCGCTCCGAGCCGCGCTTCCAGGACTTGCTGCGGCGGATGAATTTCCCCTCGCGCTAGACACGGCTCGGGACAGGCCCGCCCTAGAGGAGCTGAATTCGAATACCTACCTAAAGCGCTGCTGTGAGCTAGAGGATGGGCTCGGAAGGGACGGTGCGCCAGGTATTGGAGGGGTGCTTGTAGGTTTCGGTGCGGATACCGGCGAAGGGGCGGGTGCGCTCGAGCAAGGCGGCCTGCTCAGCCGCGGAATAGGGCGTGAAGCGCAGAGCCTGCTGGAAGTTTTCTTCCAGTTGCGCGGGCGTATCCATTCCGGCTACGAGTGTGGACACACCTTCCTGGCTCCAGGCGAAGCGGTGGCATTCCTCGGCCGTGGCGGCCCGGTCGGCCACCAGCGTGCCGTTGGCCACGGTCTTCATCGCGATGACGCCCAGGCCGTGCTTGACGGCTTCCGGCAGCACCAGGCGAATGAAACTTTCGTAGTGCGGGTCCACGGGGTTGATGGGCATCTGCACAGTTTCCATCTGGTCGTGGTGCTCGGTAACGGCTTTCAAGTGTACGCGGGCGTTGCGGTGGCCGGTGAAGCCGAAGTGACGGATTTTGCCGGCCTGGCGGGCTTCGAGCGCCGCCTCGAGGGCCCCGCCCGGGCCCCACACCGTGTCCACGTCCTCGGGCGAGCCCAGGGCGTGGAATTGCCAGAGGTCGAGGTAATCGGTTTGCAAGCGGCGCAGGCTGGCGTCGAGCTCGGCCAGCGCGGCGGATTTGGTGCGCGCCAGCGTCTTGGTCATCAAAATGATTTTGTCGCGCTGCCCGCGCAGGCCTTTGCCCAGGCGGCGCTCGGATTCGCCGGTGAGGTAACTGGGGGCGGAATCGAAGAAGTTGATGCCGAGGTCGAGGGCGCGATGAATCATGTCGAGTGCCGCGCTTTGGTCGCGCATCCGGCCCACGTGCCAGCCGGGCAGCCCGAGGATGGTAACCTGAAGGTTAGTCTTTCCCAGGCGGCGCCGGTGTAAAGCCTCCGCGGCCGAAAGCCCGCGCGGCCCGGCCAGTCCCAACCCGGCCAGAGCGAGCCAGCCCTGCAAGAAAGTTCGGCGCTTCATGGCAGCTTCCACTTTTAGCCGTGCGCCTTCACCCAGGCCTCTTCGGCTTGCAGGGCCCGGAGGGCGCGCGGGCGAATCTTGCGATAGATCTTCTCGGGCGCGAGAGCGTTGCCGTTGACGCTGAGCAGCTCGGGCAGCGAGATGCCAAACAGCCGCTCGTTTTCTTCGAGGGTCGGCCGGATGAGAGCCCAGTCGGCTTCTTCCAGTGGCGCGAACTCGCCGCCGTTCAACTGCTCCTCGGAAAGCTTGCCGTGCGGGTCGCGGACGTAGAGCGCGCCGCCGGAGGAGAGCGAGAAGAGGTTGCCGCCGGGGTAGGGCGTGTCCAACTCGACCATCTGCCCGTCGTCGTCGAAGCTGATGCCGTTGAGTACCACGAAGCCGCCGCCGTTCAGCGGGTCGCCGGCCATGAAGGACTCCGCCAGGTAATCGAGGCAGGTGCCGTTGATGACCACGCGCGGCCGGCCCACAGCGTTGATGAGCGGGCGGCCGGCAGCGTTTCCCAGCACAAAAACCTGTCCGCCTTTGGCGGCGTACATAAAGGTCTGGCCGACGTCGCCGTAGACGACGAGCTTTCCGTATTTCATGATTTGCGCGAGCTGGTCCTGGCCGGAGCCGTGGACGAAAATTTCCGCGCCATCCACGCCGGAGGCCAGGTAGTCCCCGGAGGAACCATAGACATCCAGCCGGACGCCCTGCGTGCCGGGGCCGAGGCCGTTGGCGATGAAGCGATGGCCCTGGACGTGGGCGAGCAGGAACTTACGGAAGCCGCGCTGATAGAGCCCGACGATTTTCCGCGCCAGCGACCGCTCGCCTTCCGGGGGGAAGCCGCGGGCGTCGATGACCGCGGTCTGAGCCGCGTCACTCGGACGAGTTTCGGGAGTCTCCGCCGTCACGAAGGCGTAGGCCTTGGACGCCGAGCGAGGAATGGACTCTACCACCGCGGCCAGGCTGTGGTCGAAGAGCGCCAGCAGGCTGCTGCGGCGCATCGAGCCGGTGGGATAGCGGCGGTCTATGAGTAGCGTCAGAAGTTCCAGGGCGCGCGCTTGCTCGGGGTCGTTGGCGGCCGAGCGCTCCAGGCCTTTAAGAAAAGCCAGCATCTGCTCGTAGTCCCACCAGGGGAGCTGTTCCTTGACCCAGGCGAATTGCTCCTCGGCCGTTCCCGCCGGGGGCGCCATGAAAGTGGGCGTCGTCTTGCCGGCGCAGGGAGGGCGGGCGATATCCACAGTAATGGGGCGGCCGAACTTGTCGGTGCAGATGCTGGCGGCGGCTGGGTCGGTTTCTTCCCCTACGGTGAAAATGAAAGCTCCGCCGTCGGTGTGGCTGCCGCCGCGAGCGTTCCAGTAGCGGTCGGCGCGGCCCCAGAAGCGGGAATCCTCTGCCGCGAGGCTTTCGAGCGCCGCATCAATGGCCTGCTTTTCCGAGGCGGCGAAGCCGATGGAGGCCGCGCCCTGCTGCAAGGCAAAAACCTGCGGGCGCAGCATGCTGGTGTCGGTGATGCCGATGAGGCGGTAGGCGCGCTCAGCAGGCGCCGACTGCGCGATGAGGAAAAACCAGGGGCCGTCGGGCGAGCCGTGGATGTGCACGGTCTGGAGCAGGCGGTAGATTTCCTGCTTCTCGGGGGGCAGCAGGGTGAAGTCGCGCTCGGTGGTGGGCGCCAGGGCCTCGATAACGTATTCGAGCGGATAGCCGTAGGTGCGGTGCAGGAGGTCGAAGACCAGCACCGAGACTTCGGTGTCGGTGAGGAAGAGCGGGAAAATGTTGCGCTGGGCGAGGTATTCGCAGAGGGAGGCGTAATTGGCGAAGTCGCCGTTGTGCACCAGCGCCTCGTGCAGCCCGACAAAGGGATGCGCGCCGCCCGGGTGCCAGACGCGGCCCTTGGTGGGATAGCGGTGGTGGCCGATCCAGACCTGGGCGTAAAAATCCTCTAGCTGGTAGTAGCGCACCACGTCGTCGCCGTAGCCGACCATCTTCAGCACCAGCAGGTTCTTGCCGTGGGAGAGGACGAAGGCGCGCTTGTCGCCGGTGGAGGAGTAGTAGGTGCGGTTCAGTTGATAGCTTGACTGGTAGACGACTTCGTCTTCGAGCGCGCCGGCGTCGGCGAGTTCCGTCAGAGAAGTGTGCTTCGCCTTGAAAGCCTCCAGCACCGTGGGCTTGACCCGCACAAAATACTGGAAGACTTCGGGCGGCTTGACTTCCAGGCCCGCCAGTGTCTTGAAATCCTCGCGGTGGGGCACGCGGCGGATGTGGTGAATCTCGTAGGTCGGCTCGATGCAAGTCCGCTCCACTTCGGACTGCACCGCCTCGTCGAGATAAGCCACGCTGAGGAGGTAGTCGTTCTCGAGGATTTCGCGGGTGACTCCCAACTCCTCGGGCACTAGCCCCACGGCGGCGACGCCGCCGCCCTTGCCGTTGCCACGGTTGCGCATCTGCTTCAAGGCTTGCAGTAGATGGCGCGCGGCAATTTTTTCCGTGCAGGCGATTCCGATGACCCCGCAGCCGCCTTCGGCCTCCCCCTTGCGCGGCACGCCCGCTTCGAGCGGCCGCGGGGATTTTCGCGAGGCGATGATTTTTTCGATGAGCTCGGGCGGGATCATGCGTCAGCCCTCGCCGGTTGGCGGTAGAGGAGCAAGTCGGTCCGTCCGCGCAGCTCGCCGATGCGCGTCAGTCCCAGGCGGCGCAGAATGTCCTGGAGCTGCTGCTGGAAAGATTGATAGAGGTTGCTGAGGCGCTGGGCGCCCCAGTCGGGGTCCACCAATAGCGAGAGCTCGGGGTCGGTGGTGGTCAGGCCAAAGGGACAGCCGCGGCCGCGCTCGCAGTTGCTGCAACGCGTGCAGCCGATGGCGACCAGCTCCGAGGTGCCGAGGATGGCGCCGTCCGCCCCCAAGGCGATGGCTTTGGCGATGTCGTAGGCAGTGCGAATGCCGCCACTCGCCATAACGACGACTTCGTCGCGAATGCCTTCTTGCCCCAGGTAGCGGTGGACGCGCGGGATGGCGAGCTCGATAGGCATGGCGATGTTTTTCTTGGCAATTTCCGGGGCGGCGCCCGTGCCGCCATAACTGCCGTCAATGTGGACGATGTGCGCGCCGGCGTAGTAACTGCCCACAGCGACCATGTCAATGTCCGTGGGTGTGGAGACTTTCACCGAGACCAGTGCCTCGGGGTTGATGGTCTTCACCCAGTCCACGTGCTTTTTGTGGTCCTCGACCGAATAGACGCTGTGAAAAGGAAAGGGCGAGAAGAGGCTGATCCAGGGAACTGACTCCCGCATCGCCGCCACCGCCGTGGTGGCCTTATCGCCGAGCAGGTGCCCGCCCAGGCCGGGCTTGGCTCCCTGGGCGTACTTGAACTCGATGATGGGCGCGTACTGGATTGTTTCTTCCCTCACGCCGAACATTCCCGTGGCGACCTGGGTGATGACGTGTTCTTTGTAGGCGACCACCGAGTCGGGATAGCCGCCCTCGCCGGTGGAGGTGAACGTCTTCCAGGCTTTGGCGGCTTTGGCGCGCGACAGCATCACCTGCTCGCTGATGGAGCCGTAGGACATCCCCGCGCCGTAAAAGGGAATGGGGATTTGGATGCGGCGGTCGTAGGGGCGGCGGTTGAGAGGAAGAGAGAGGTCAGGAACGGCGTCGGGACCGAGCCAGCGTTCTTGAGGCAGAAACTTGAAGTCGAGGCAGTCGAAGCCGCCGCCGGAGTTGCCGACGCGATACTCGAGGCCGTTCTCGGGCGGCTTTCCGGTTTCCGCTTGCTTCCAGGTGGCGAGAATCAGGTCGGCGGTCCAGCGGTAGTCGCCCAGGGCGGGCATTTTTCCATACTGCAAGTCCGGCCAGACGTGGAAACCTCGCTGCAGGCCGTCGGTATGCTTCTCGACGATGAGCGCGAGGTTGCTTTTCCCGCTAGCGTCCATAGCCTTCGATTCCGGCAAAGGCTTCTTGCTCCAAATCCTTCTGAAACATGGCGCGTCCCAGCTCGCCGCGCAGGCGTCGCACCTCGCGCAGGCCCATGGCGCCCAGCACTTCGAGCAACTGGTCGCGCCAGCAGGCCACGAGATTCTTGAGCCGCTGCACGCCCCAGGGCACGACGAGCCGCCGGGGCAGGCGGAAGCCGCTCCGAGCGCGGTCGGCGCATTCGCCCTGAAATTCCGCTTGCAGGGCAACGAGCAGAGGCGTGTCGAGCACGACCGCATCCGCCCCGCAGATGATGGCTTTGGGCACGTGCTCGGCGGCGATGATGCCGCCGCTCCCGAGCAGCGTTACTTCGTCGCGGCGCCCGGCGTCCACAAAAGCCTTGTGGGCTTCGCGGATGATTTCGCCGATGAAGCGTCCGTCGGGCCCGCGTCCGTGGTAATCCGCCACCAGATGGAAAACGCGCACCCCGGACTCGAGCAGGCGGAGGAGATCTTCACGAGAGGCTGAAGCGAGCCGCACGCTTACCAGGCTGCGCGGAAAGCGCTGTTGCACTTCAGCGTAGAGTTCTTGGTCCCACCCCTCGAGCTCGATCAGTGGAGGTTCGAACCGCACAGCCGCGAGGGAGTCGGTTTCGCCGGGCTTGACTCGCGGGACAATCCAGTCGCCTTCCAGTTTGAATTTCTTGATGACGGAGACGGGCGCGAGAAAAAGCGTCTTCGCCTCGCGGGCGGCCTGGCTCAGGATTTCTACGGCAGGGCCGGAGAGGGCCGAGGGCGGGGGAGCGTCGAACAAGACGGGGACCGGCAAGGAAAAAGTTTGCGCTCCGCCGTTCACCGGCTGCCGCTGCTCATCGAAGACCAGAAAGGGCGGCTTGGAGCCGAGGTCGACGCTGGTGGAGATGAACTCGCGCCCGTGGATGCCGTCGCGCGTAGGGCGCACAATCTCCGACATATCCGTCCACATCCCGTCCCATCCCTCGCCGCCGAAAGGACCGCGATAGCCGGCGCCTTTGACCGGGATGCGCCCGCTGCGCGCCTCATACAAAACATTCTCCACGTAGACGGGGTTGAAGTAAGAGTCCCCCAGGCGGGCATGCTCGGGGTTGCGGGTAACCTGGACCATGTGCGGATGCTCGGTGGTGCAGCGCAGGCAGCCCACGCAGAGGTGGTCGCGCGGCGCAAAGCCGCCCACCGGACCCCCGAACACCCCGTAGAGGCACGGGCGGCTGAGTACAACTTCCTTGTTGCCGCGGTAATGTATCAGCTCTTTGAGCAGCAGCAGCGCCAGCCGGTGGCGCTTGACCCGCACGCGGAAGCGACTGGGGGAGGGAACGATGTCGGAGGCAAGACCGGTCTCGATGTGATACCGATAATCCACAGTAAGCCCTGGGCTGGTTGGCTCCTTATCCTCGGTTTTGACTCCTGCGGGCGCGGTGCCCCTTGTTTGGCTCCCGGCGAACAAACCTCGGCGCGGCTACTCATACCGGGAGAGTCCGCCTAAACGCAGACCCCCATATTATCAAGATTGCCAAAACGCGCAAGAGGCTTATTGGCTGGCGGATGGTCCCCGGGCTTTCAGCACCACTTCGCGGATGGCGTCAATCACCTGCTGCGGCTGTTCGAGTTGAATCCAGTGCCCGCTGTCGGGAGCCACCCTGTGAGTGCCGCGAGAGGAGAGCGCGGCCAGCGCCTCTCGGTCGGCGAGGCGAGCAGGTGTGGAATTGCTGGCGGAAAGCACCAGTAAAGGAAGCTCGCCGTAATTGTCCGCGGCGGCCACTTGCGCCGCGCTTTCGGCCAGCGAGGCGACCTGATCGGCAATGGTCTCGAAGCACTTGGGCTGCGTCCAAAACGCTCGCGCCGCGGCGCGCGACTCCGGCGGCAGCTTGGCAATGGGCGAAACCATTTGCTCCCCTCCCCGCACGCGGCCGGCCGTAACCACTTTCACGCTCAGGCGCGCGACATTGACAGCCCCGATGCGGGCCAGGAACGAAATCAGCCGCGCCACCCCCAGGCGCGCCAGAACGGCCCCGTAACGAGCCATGCGCACGCCCCCGCGGAGCCCCGCTTGCTGCTCGGGCGTCATTTCGAGCCATTCCCGGGTCGAGATGGGGTCAACCAGCACCAGGCCTGCCACTTCGTCCGGGTACTGGCTGGCATAAAGCCGGACGGTGAAGCTTCCGAAAGAGTGGCCGACCAGCATGTAGGGCGGCTCGAGGCCCGCCCGCTGCAGCAGCCTGTGCAACTCTGTCACGATTTGCTGGCTGGTGCGGGGCCGGGGACCGGGATCGCTCCATCCCAGCCCGGCGCGGTCGTAGCTGCACACGCGTGCGAATTGGGCGACCTCGGGTTGCACCAGCGCCCAGCTCAAACAGGTGCCAGGCAGGCCGGAATCCAGCACTACCGTGGGGGTGCCTTCGCCCATTGTGTAGAGATGGAGGCGGTGGCCGCCGACATCACTCAATTTACCGGGGGGCGGATAACGCCGCCAGTCGCGCGCGCTGCCCACGGCCTGGTAGAGGAGGCCACCCAGCGCCAGCAGCAGACCGAGCGCCAGAAATCCTCCCAGCATCCAAGCGAGAACCATTTCCACGCTCCTAGGCTAATTTATCAGCCCCCGAAGGGAAAAGCTCTTGACAGTGAGTCTTCGAGGGGGTGTAGTGGCGTCCCTCGGCCTTGGATTCTGCAGCAAGACTTCCACGGGGAACTCTGTCGATGACGAACAGCAAGAAATGCTCCCTAGCCCTTCTCTTCGTTTTTTTCGCAGTCTGGCCAGCGGCAGCTGCCAAGGTGACGGTGGACGATTTGATGCGCCTGCGCTCGGTGGTCGACGTGGCCATTTCCCCCGACGGGCAGCGCGTGGCCTACGTGGTCTCGACCCCTTCGCTCGAGAAGGCCGCTCACGAGGCGGTTCTCTACCTCGTGCCAGCTCGCGGCGGCGAGCCGCTGCGAATGACCTTTGGCACGCGCCTTTTCAACCAACCGCTGCCGCGGCCGCAATTGCGCTGGTCGCCGGGCGGCTCACTCGTGAGCTTCGTCGCTCTGATCGAAGGCGTCCCACAGGTTATGGCGATGGCGGCGGCGGGCGGCGAGCCCTGGGTGATTACCTCCGTCAAAGAAGGCGTCGCGGTCTACGAGTGGTCCCCGGACGGAAAACGAATCGCTTTCTCGGCGCCCGACCCCGCCCCGGCGGAAGAGGAGCAGAAAAAGAAAGACAAGACCTTTGTCATCGAAGTGGATCGCAACGAGCGCTGGCCGCGGCTCTGGGTGCAGGACGTCAAAGAGGGAAAACCTACAGCACTGACGCCGACCAATCAATTCGTACTGGATTTCCAGTGGGCGCCGGACGGCCGCAGCCTGGTCTACGGCAGCTCCCGCATGAGCCGCTTCTACGCTCCCTACAACTCCCGGCTCTACACCATTTCGGCCGAGGGCGGAGAACCTCGCGCGCTGGTTGACCGCCCCGGGACTAATCACCTGCCGGCCTACTCACCCGACGGCCGCTGGGTCGCCTTTGTTTCCTCAGGCGGGCAGGAAGGCATGGTCACCGCCAAGGGCTTGTTCGTGGTCGCCGCCGACGGGCGCGCTGAATCCATTCGCAACCTCACTGCGGCTCAGGAACCCTGGATTCAGGAGTTCACCTGGATGCCGGACAGCCACTCGCTGCTCTATATTTCTGGCGAGCAGGCCGGCCAAGCCGGCGAACACATGTTCGAGCAACCTGTCATGCGCGTCTCGCTCGACTCTGGCGGCCTCGAATCGCTCACCCCGGGGCCCACGGTCAACTATTCGCCCACCGTTTCCGCCGACGGCCGCTTCATTGCTTATTGGAGCGTTGGAAAGCGCACCATGGGCGACGTCTTTCTCCTCGACGTCTCCAGCGGCGAGACGCAACGCCTCACTGAAATCAACCCCGAGCTGCGAACCCTGGAGTTGGGGGAACAGAAAGCCGTCAGTTGGAAATCCTTTGACGGCATGGAAATCTGGGGCCTACTGCTGACTCCGCCGGGTTACCAGCCCGGCCGGCGCCTCCCGCTCGTGGTCTACTGCCACGGCGGGCCCATCGGCGGCTTCACCTATGGCATTTTCCCGCAGTTCGCTCACATCCCTGGCCAGGTGGACCCGTATCCGAGCGAAGCCTTGGCCAGCGCCGGCATGGCGGTTCTTTTCCCCATGCCGCGCGGCGGCTCCGGCTACGGCGTGGCCGGCTGGAAAATGATCCTCAACCGCTGGGGCGAAGACGACTACCAGGACATCATGGCCGGGGTGGATTGGGCCATCGCCCAGGGGATTGCCGACCCCGACCGCCTGGGGGTGATGGGGGCTTCCTACGGCGGCTACATGACCGACTGGATTGTGACGCAGACCAACCGCTTCAAGGCCGCCTCGACCGGAGCCAGCGTCAGCGACCTGACGCAGTTGTATTACCTCTCCGACGCGGGCGACTTCATCATCGAATACTACGGGCTGCCCTGGGAGGCGACGGCGTCGCTCGACGCCCATTCCCCCATCACCCACGTGCAGAACGTTTCCACCCCCCTGCTCATCCAGCACGGTGAGCGCGACTTCCGCGTCCCCATCGAGCAGGCCAAGGCCTTCTACAAGGCCCTCAGGACACTTAAGAAAATCGTGGAGTTCGAGATCTATCCCCGCGGCGGGCACGTGAATTTTGAGCCGCCCCTGGAGCGCGAGTACATGCGGCGGAACTTAGACTGGTTTGTCCGCTGGCTGAAGCCAGAGGCCTTGCCCTGAAGGCGGGGGCCGGCTCTACCTGTACTAGGTACAGTAGACACCGTGCCCGGGCGCCAGTATTTTCGGACGGTTAATTATGGCGACCGTAAATCCGCCGGCTGACAACCCCCGCTCGGAGGCGAACCGGAGGAGAAGTCAACGGGTCGGCTTGATGACCCAGGTAGAGAGCCGGGCCACCCGAACCACCAGCATTGGCCGAACCCAAGACATCAGCGTGGACGGTCTGCTGGTTCTGGCCCGGGAGACCTTTGACCCCAAGACGGAAGTTGAGTTTCGGTTGAATCTCCCGCCCATCCCGCCCGGCCGCCCCATCGAGGGCCAGGGGATTGTGGTGCGCACCCGGCCGGGAGTGGAAATGGCGATCCAGTTTCTTTACCTGAAGGACGACGACCGCCAGGCCATCGCGGACTTTATCGGCCAAGGCGAGGAAGGATTCTGAAAAGCCTCTCCGGCTAGCGGCGGTCGAGGGCGGGGTGGCGGACGTCGCGGCCGGCCACAATGTAGATGACGTCCTCGGCGATGTTGGTGGCGTGGTCGCCGATGCGCTCCAGATTCTTCGCCACCAGGATTAGCTCGAAGGCGGGAAAGACCACCGACGAGTTTTCCATCATGTAAGTGAGCAGCTCGCGGAAGATCTGATCGCGCGACTGGTCCATTTGATCGTCGCGGACCAGGACGCTCCTGGCCAGCCCCAGGTCTTTCCGCACCAGCGCGTTCAGGCTGTCGCGCACCATGGCCTCGGCCAGGTCGCTCATCCGGGGAAGATCAATGTAGGGCTTCACCTGCGGATGGCGCAGAATGCGCAGGGCTGACTCGGCGATGTTCACCGCCTGGTCGCCGATGCGCTCCAGGTCGGCGTTGATGCGGGTGACAGCCAGCAGAAAGCGCAAGTCGGTGGCCATGGGCTGATGCAGGGCCAGTAGTTGGGTGACGCGCTCGTCAATTTCGATCTGCATTTCATTGACGGCGTTTTCTTCGGCCAGCACAGCTTTGCCCAGGCTCTCGTCGGCATCGAGCACGGCGTGGGTCGCCTGGTGGACGGCCCGCTCGGCCAGGCTGCCCATCCACAGCAGCCGTTCTTTCAGCTCGTCGAGTTCGCGCTCAAAGTGGCGTTCCATGGGCGGCGCTCCTACCCGAACCGGCCGGTGATATAGGCCTCAGTGCGGGCCTCGGCCGGCGTGGTGAAGAGCTGCGGCGTGGGGCTGAATTCCACCAGCGAGCCATTCAGCAGGAAGGCGGTGAAGTCGCTGACCCGGGCTGCCTGCTGCATGTTGTGGGTGACGATAATAATGGTGTAGTCCTTTTTCAGCTCAATGAGCAGTTCTTCGATGCGGCCGGTGGAGACGGGATCGAGCGCCGAAGCGGGCTCATCCATCAGCAAGACTTCCGGGCGCACCGCGAGCGCGCGGGCGATACACAGGCGTTGCTGCTCGCCGCCGGAGAGCTGCAAGGCGTTGCGATGCAACCTGTCCTTCACTTCCTCCCACAAAGCCGCGGCCCGCAGCGCCTGCTCGACCCGCGTGTCCAGCTCCGCCCGTGAGCCCACCAGGCCGTTGACCCGCAGCCCGAAGGCCACGTTGTCGTAGATGGATTTGGGAAAGGGGTTGGGCGTTTGGAAGACCATGCCCACACGCCGCCGCAGCTCAATGACGTCGCAGGTGCGCGCGTGAATGTCCTGACCGTCGAGGCGAACCGAGCCCTGGATGGTGACCCCGGCGATGGTGTCGTTCATGCGGTTGAGCGCCCGCAGCAACGTGGACTTGCCGCAGCCCGAGGGGCCGATGATGGCGGTGATGAGTTTTTCGTACAGTGGCAGGGTCACGGCATCCACGGCCACCCGCAGCCGGTAGCGAATCGTCAGCCGCTCCAGCTCGATCTTGACGCTCGGCGGCGTGGCCGGGGGTTCGCTCTCCCGGACTTGCGTCTTGAGCAGCGGGAAATCCCGCGTCGCGGCCATGGTCATCGCCCGCTCCCCGCCAGGATCCGCAGCCGGGAGCGGATGGCTATCGCCGTCAAATTTAGCAGAAAAGTCAGGGCCAGCAGCACAAATACCGTGGCGTACAGCAAAGGTTTGGTGGCCTCGACGTCCGGGGATTGCGTGGAGAGCACGTAGATATGGTAGCCCAGCTCCATGAACTGGTCGTTCAATCGCGTCGGCAGATGAGGCAGATAGTAGGCGGCCCCCACAAAGAGAATCGGGGCC
>JBOGNW010000049.1:0-5566 GCA_050747425.1 Candidatus Acidiferrales bacterium | reverse complement strand
TCACCAGCGCTCGTTCGCCGGGGCGCGGCAACGGAGCTTTGTTCGCCACCACCAGGTGCGCGGCGGCCAGCGCCAGCACGGCCAGGGTCAGCGTCCAGCGCCGCTCGGGCCACAGCATCGCCCGCAGAGCGAGCAGGTAGACCGAAGCGTTGGCCAATATCAGCGCTACTTGCGGCCCGGGCAAGCTGACCAGCCGGCGGCTGCGCAGCACCGGCAGAGCGGCAAACAAGACGAAAAACAGCGTAGCGAAGGCCGCGGTGCGCTCGAGTTTGTCGGCGTTGTAATATGTGGCGTACCACCCCCAGAAATAAATCTGCGTCCCGACGAAGGCCGTGAACTCCACCGCGCGCCAGTCGCGGCGGTAAGCGAGGGCCAGCAGGCCGGCGTCGAGCACCGCGAGATAGGAACAGAGAATCACCTGCTGGTCTGTGCCGGTGCTGACCAGAGCCGGGGTGAGCAGGCCGCCCACCACCGCCAGCAGCGCAATCCGCTGCGAATCGCGCCCCACGGCGATGGCGGCCATCGCCGCCGTCACCACCACCATGCCGCCGAAGGCCACGCCCTGCGGCACGAGTTTGTAGAAGTCCCAGGCGGCGTAGAGCGAGAGGTAAAGCACGCCCGCCGCCAGCCCGGCGATGCCTTCCGAAAAGTAGAGATAGCCGCGGCGCATCAGCCACTGGCTGTAAACCAGCAAGGCGGTGCCGGCCAGCAGCCCAATCGCCACTCGGCCCCCGGGCCCCACCCAGTTGTTTTCGAAGGCGTACTTGAGGAAGAAGGCTGTGGCCACCAGCAGCGCCACAATCCCGATGCGGTTAAGCCAGCGGCCGGCGATTAGCGTTTCAAGATCGATCCCTGCGGCTCGCGGCTCCGCAGGCGGCGGCCCGCTGATGGGTGGAGCAGGCGCCGGGATGTGCGGTGGGTGCGCAGCGACCGGCCGGGCTGAAGGCGAAGCAGTCGGGGCCAGGCCAACACCGGGCAGAGGTTCCGGTGGGCGCGGCGGCGTCGTTGCTTGTGGCTGCGCGACAGCCGCCCGGGCGGCGAACGTTGCAAATTTCTTTTCGACTTCTTCCAGGCGCGCCGCCAGCGCGTTGACTCGTGCGGTGATGGCATCCAGAGCCGCGGGCGCCAGTTGCTGCTCCTGCCGCGCCCGCCGCTCCAGCCGTCGCACACGCAAGTACGCAACCAAGGCCAGAACGGGCAGCGCCATGGCATCAAATGCCAGACAAACTAGAAAAAGCAGCAACAGCTGTATTTGATTTATAGGTATACGGACACCCAGAGGCTCCGCCAACACCGAGACGGACACCACGCCCCCAACAATCACGTTAAGTATCCCGATGCCGACTGCGCAGCGGTCGAGCAGACTTACTCTCTGCTGGGCATCCATGTGCCGTTGGGGGAGTATACCTGAAGGCCGTACGCTGCTCTAAACAAAAGGGAAAATCGCTCAGCGGACGGAGAGGAGCGGGGAGGTCTTGGACGCCACTTCGCCGATGAGCATAGCCAAGCAGCCTGCCCCGCCGGCGGCGGGGCCAGCAGCGCGCAGGGCTTTCTGCGCCGCCTCGGTTTGTTCCGGGGCAACGGCCACCAGTAGCCCGCCGGAGGTCTGCGGATCGTAGAGCAGGCTCTGGACCTCGGGCGAAACCGCGGCCGCGAATTCCACGCAGGCGCAGAGGAAGTCGCGGTTGTTCTTGAGTCCGCCGGCTAGATAGCCGCCGCGGGCGCACTCGAGCGCGCCCTCGAGGAACTCAATCTTCTGGCTCTCAATCACCAGGCTCACCTCGCTCGCTACAGCCATCTCGCGCGCGTGGCCGAGCAGGCCGAAGCCAGTGATGTCGGTGACCGCGTGCACGCCAGCGTCGAGGCCCGCGAGCGCCTCGGCGGCGGCGCGGTTCAATTGCAGCATGACGCGCACGGCGGCTTCGACCCAGGCCGGGCGCGCGGCGCCGCGCTTAAGCGCGGTGGTGATGACGCCGGTGCCGAGCGGCTTGGTCAGCAGGAGCTTGTCGCCCGCGCGCGCGCCGGCATTGCGCCAAATCTTTTTGGGGTTGATGGTGCCGGTGACCGCGAAGCCGACCTTGAGCTCCTCGTCGCGAATCGAGTGCCCGCCCACCACCGTGCAGCCGGCCTCGGCCATTTTGCTCCAGCCGCCGGCGAGAATCTTTTCGAGCACCGCCGTGTCGCCTTTTTCCGGAAAGGCCACCACGCTCAGCGCCGTCAGCGGCCGCCCGCCCATGGCGTAGACATCGGAGAGCGAGTTGGCGGCGGCGATTTGCCCGTAGACGTAGGGGTCGTCCACGATGGGGGTAAAAAAATCTACCGTTTGCACCAGCGCCAGCTCGTCCGAGAGACGATACACCCCGGCGTCATCGCTGGTGGCAAATCCCACCAGCAGATTAGGGTCGTTCGGCGACGGCAGTTTGCGCAAGACCGCGTCCAGCACCGCTGGCGCGAGCTTGGAAGCTCAACCCGCCGCTTTGCTGGCTTCGGTCAGCCGCGGCGCCTTCGCCGGCGCCGCCTTGACCGTCTCCTCCGCCATGGTCCCTCCTTCCTGCTTCGTCATTATACGCTTGCCGGATTCCTGCAGGGGCAAGCCCCTGCCCTACCGCGAAATCAAATATAATGGCCGCGATGAACACCTGCCCGCATCCCGACGACCAGCAGGTGCGCACCGTCTATTATCTGATGTGCGGGGTGTGCAAGACCATTCGCCTGGTGACCTACTGCGCCTACGCGGTCGAGTGCCACCCCAAGTGTACGCTGGCCGCGGTCTGCCTCCAGTCGGCGCGCGAGAAATATCACTCGAGTGTGCCGCTCGAGGTTCCGCAGGTTCTGATTGACGCCGCCCGCCCCACCCTCGAAGCCCGCTAAAATCTTTCTCACTCCATGAGCGAGCAGCGCCCGGGCCTCGTTTGCTCTTGTGGGTCGCGCCTCGTGCCCTGTCGGAGCAAAGCGGAGACCCTGAGCGAGCGCAGCGAGTCGAAGGGAGCTTGACGAAGGGAGCGCAGTCGAAGGGTCAGGCGCGACAAAAAGCTTGGTTGGAAAAACGGGCTTTAGCCCCTGAAGTACCGACGACTGAGTTTTGTCAGTCGCCTGTGCCTGAAGCCTGTGCCGCCAGCGGCATGGGCCGCGCCGCCGCGGTCGCGCCCTTGGGCTGCGCCTTCATGTGACAGCGGCCGTCAATCACCCCGCCGGCTTCGATCACCAGGCAGGTGGTGTGCACTTCCCCTTCCACCGAACCACTGGGAAGAATCTCGACCCGCTGCGTCCCGCGCACCGTGCCCTGAATTCGCCCCGCCACCGAGACCACGCCGCTTTCAATCTCGCCTTCTACGCGCCCGTTCTCGCCGATAATCAGCCGTTCTTTGCAGCGCACCGTGCCTTTCACTTCCCCGTCAATCCGGAAGGTCCCCATCAGCTCGAGCGTGCCCTCGAGCTTCACTCCCCGGTCGAGAAAGCCGATCCACTCTTCTGCGCCGGCCGGTGGTTTGTTGGAGCCTAGCCATTTCCCCATAGAACCCCCTTGTCCTGACTCCTGTTGGCGCCGCCCGCTCCATCCCCTCGGGAAGTCCCCAAGCAGCGGCGAAAGCTCCCAGAAGTGTCGCGCAAAGCCCCGCCCGACGCAAGCAAAAACTCCCCCCGCGTTCGTCCTCCCTGTCATTCCGAACCCTTGCCTGCCTTGCTTGCCCCGTCGGAGCAAAGCGGAGACCCTGTCGCAGCAAAGCGCAGACCCTGAGCGAGCGCAGCGAGTCGAAGGGAGCTTGCCGAAGGGAGCGAAGTCGAGGGGGCGGCGAGGAACCTTCTTTTCTCCTTGTCTGTCGCCCCGCGCCCGGTGCTAGACTAGCTCGCGTTCCCGGGAAAGGAATCTCGCCATGCGTTGCCGAAACATCCTCGAGGCCATCGGCCACACCCCTCTTGTCCGCCTCAACCGCCTGACCGAAGGCCTGAAGGCCGAAGTCTACGTCAAGGTGGACTACTTGAACCCGGGCGGCTCGGTCAAAGACCGTATCGCGACTACCATGATTGACGACGCCGAGCAACGCGGCCTGCTCAAGCCCGGCGGCACTATCATCGAAGGCACCAGCGGCAACACCGGCATGGGGCTGGCGCTTCTGGCCGCCGTCCGCGGCTATAAAGTCATCTTCACCATTACCGACAAGCAGTCGAAGGAAAAGATTGACCTTCTCAAAGCCTTGGGCGCCGAGGTCATCGTCTGCCCCACCGCCGTCGAGCCCGAAGACCCCCGCAGCTACTATTCCGTGGCCCGCAAGCTCGCTGCCACCATCCCCAACTCGTACTACCCCAACCAGTACGAAAACCCCATGAACCCCGAAGCGCACTACCAGACAACGGGACCCGAAATCTGGGAGGACAGCGAAGGCAAAATCACCCACTTTGTCATCGGTCTGGGCACCGGCGGCACCGTTACCGGTGTTGCCCGTTACCTGAAGAAGCAAAACCCCCAGGTAAAGGTGGTGGGGGTGGACCCCATTGGCTCCCTCTATTACGAGTATTTCAAGACCGGCAAGGTGGGCAGAGCTACTACGTATGTGGTGGAAGGGATCGGCGAAGACTTCTTCCCCAAAACCATGGACCTCTCCGTCCTCGACGACATCATCCAGATTACCGACCGCGACTGCTTCCTCTGGACCCGCCGCCTGGCCCGCCAGGAGGCTATCTTCACCGGCGGTTCCGGCGGCGGCTGTGTCTACGCTGCCCTTCAGGTGGCACGCGGCCTGGGCCCCGACGGTTTTGTCGTGGCTTTTCTCGCTGATACGGGGATGCGCTATTTGAGCAAGATTTATAACGACGAGTGGATGCGCGACAACCGCTATCTCGAGGCGGAGATTCAGATCGCCGCCGAAGACCTGGTGCGCAGCAAAGTGGCGGCCAGCGGGCCGCGCGAGCTGCTCTCCGTCCAGCCCTACCAGACCGTCTACCACGCCCTGCGCCTGATGCAGAGCCAAGATGTTTCCCAGGTGCCGGTGTTTGAGAACGAAGCTCCCGTAGGCGCGATCTATGAAGACCACGTGCTCAAGCTGGCGCTGGAAGGCCGCGACCTGCGCAAGGTTTTGATCCGCGAGGTGATGTCTAAGCCCTTTCCCGTCGTGCCCGGCGCCACACCCATCGTGAACGTTTCCGAGCTTATTACCAGCGGCTCGCCGGCGGTTTTCGTGGAACTCGCCCCGGGCAAGTATGACATCCTCACCAAGTACGACGTGATTCGCGCCGTAGCGCGCCTGACGGAAAAAGAACCCCGTCCCTGATCGAGCCAGCGTGGCCGCGCTTCTCTCAGAGCCGGAAATCGCCGCCGAACTGGCGGCCTATCAAGTTGTCTTGCCGCCCGAGGGGTTGACCCAGCTGCGCAGCTACTTGGACTTGCTGTTGCACTGGAACCGCCGCGTCAATCTTACCGGCCTGCGCGAGCCGCGGGATATCGTTCGCCGCCTCTTCGGTGAGTCGTTGTTCTTGACCACCGTGGTTTCGCTTCGGGGCTGGCTGGTGGATGTTGGCTCGGGCGCGGGCTTTCCCGGCCTGGCCTTGAAGCTGGCGGTCCCAGAGTTGC
>JBOGNW010000048.1:0-7280 GCA_050747425.1 Candidatus Acidiferrales bacterium | reverse complement strand
CTTCTTATCCATTCCGGGGGTCCTCAGCCGCTCCTTCCAGGTGGAAGCAAACTAGAAATTCTAGGGGCGAGGGGAAATTCTGTCAAGATGAGTCGGGCGACGGGCTTCCTGCCCATCGTCGAAACTTCGGATGTGGGGCTGGAAATCCGATTCTGGCCGGGGGAAGCCCGCGCAGCATTCAGCTCGCCATCAAGCTGATTTTCTAGCGCTGCTTGGGCGGGAGGTAAGCCTTCTTGCTCTCGGCCTTCGCCGGGGCAGTACCTCAGCCCGACACCACCGCCTTGCCTCCGCGCGATGATCAGAACGACATAATTGCCGGGTCCTAAACAAATCAGTAGACTAGGCCTGTGAAAGTATCCGACCTTCCTGCTGAGAACGCTCCATGAGAATCCCACTCCGGGGGCGGGTGGCAGCTTGTGCCTGGCTAGGGGTGGCGGTTTGCCTGCCGCTGGTGACGTGGGCCCTCGTTCGAGGGGCTGAGAATCAGGCTTCGGCGCCGGGCCGCGTTGTGCGCGGCGTTGTCTTCGAAGACACCAACGCCAACGGTCTGCGCGACGTCGGCGAGCGCGGCTTGCCGCGGGTGGGCGTTTCCGATCAGGTCACGTTTGTGGTGACGGCGGAGGATGGCAGCTACCGCTTGGAGACAAGCTCATCCTCCGGTGTAGTCTTCGTGCGTGCGCCGGATGGCTGGGCGCCCGCCTCCGGATTCTGGCGGCCCCTGAGCGACGCCCCCGGCGAACACCCTGTGGACTTTGCGCTGCGTTCGCGCGCCAGGGAATCCGAGTTCGCCTTCGTTCACGCGTCCGATCTGCACTTGAGCGAGAGTAGCCTGCCGCGCTTGCGGCTGTTGCGGGAAGCGGTCGAGCGGCTGCGGCCAGCCCTTGTCTTGATTACCGGCGACCTAGTGCGCGATGCGCTGCGCGTGCCGGAGACGGAGGCGCGCGGCTACTACGAGCTACTGGTCTCGGAGCTGGCTCTTTTCTCCGCGCCGGTGTGGACGGTTCCGGGAAACCACGACCTCTTCGGGGTCGAGCGGCATCTGTCGCTGGTCAGCCCGCAGCACTCCCTGTACGGCAAGAGAATGTATCGCCACTATCTGGGCCCCAACTACTATTCGTTCACCTGCAACGGAGTGCATTTCATCGGACTGGATACCGCCGATGTTGATGACCTGTGGTATTACGGGCACATTGACGCCACACAGCTCGAATGGGTCAAGCGTGACCTGGCCAGCCTGCCGCCGGGGACTCCGGTGGTGACGTTCAACCACATCCCGCTGCTCACCGCCGTGGAGGCGCTGGCTGGCTATCGCGAGCAGCCGCCCGCTCCGTCGCTGATTCGCGTGGCCGGCACGACCAGCTACCGCCACGTAGTATCGAACACTTCGGCGCTTCTTGGGCTGATCAAGAATTTCCACCTGGAATTGGCTCTGGGAGGTCACATGCACGCGCGCGAGTCGCTCACGTATGAAGTTCGGGGCAAACGCATGCGCTTCCACCAGGCGGCTGCCATTGCAGGCCCTTCCGATCCAGCCGGTCTGACGATGCTTTCTGGATTTACGGTTTATCGTGTCCGCGACGGCAAGGTTGACGACGGTGCGTTTGTTCCGCTGCCCTGAAAAGCGGCGATTATGCATTTCTTACCGCTTTTTGGGCGGCAGGTAGGCTTTCTTAATCTTCACCAGAGCGGTGTAGTTGGGGTCGACAATCTGGCTGACGTTCGACTCCATGGCCACCGACAGCAGCTCGTAGGCGTCGAGGGCGGAGAGACCGTAGTCCTCGACCAGCCAGTTGATGAGTTCACGCGAAGCAATCCGCATGGCGTCTTCGAGCGGCCGATAGCTTCCCGCCGCCATTAGATAGGTTTCATCTTCCAGCCGCGGGGCGCCGATGCGCCGGCCCTTGATTACGTCAACCGACAGAGTGACGTTCATCGCCACTTCGGCGGCCGTACCGGCGATTTCGCCTTCGCCCTGCGCCGCGTGTCCATCGCCGAGGTAAAGCAGGGCGCCGGAGACGTTGACGGGCAAGTAGATCGTGGTTCCGGCGCGGACTTCGGGTGTGTCCATGTTGCCGCCGAAAAATTCCGGCACGATGGTGCCGCGGGCTTCGTCGTCCGCCGGCGCCACTCCTAAGCAGCCGAGGAAGGGACGGAGAGGCAGCTTGGTTTTGAAGTCGGAGTCGAGCGCGGAGAATTCCACCGTGCCCGCCTGCCGGTCAATGCGGTACTTCCACAGGCGCGCTTTGTAGGGTGTGTCCAGCATCGGGGTGTAGCGCGTGTTGGTCAGGCCGCCGAAGCCGGGCCCGGCGTAGCCGTAGGCAATATCGGTGGCGGGCTCGACGCGAAGCAGTTTGACCACCAGGGTGTCGCCCGGCGCGGCGCCTTCGATGAAGAACGGGCCGGTGTTGGGGTTGGGGCGGAAGTCTTCGGGGCTCGTGGTGTCGGGATGGTCGACAAACTCATTGAAGGCACTCTGGGTCCAGGTTTCGAGAATGTCGCCGGGTTTCAGGCGCAGCACAGGCGGGGCGGTGGCAAAAGTGTACTTCAGCTCTTCCTTCTTGGGGAGGTAGCGATGCGTCTCCGCCTCCGCGGGAACAGCGGCGCTCAACGCCAGCAGGACCGAAGAAAAAAAGACTGCCACAGAAAGACGAGCGGACATAGTTTCCTCCTTGTGCCTAGAGGATTCCGAGGGGGCGCGCCACGCGCTCGAGGATTTCCACGGCGTGCTGGAGGTCTTTGCGCCTGTGGGTAGCGGTGACGATGGTGCGGATGCGGGCCTTGCCTTCGGCCACGGTGGGAAAGCCGATGCTTTGGGCAAAGACGCCTTCGGCAAACAACTGCCGGCTGAATTCGTGGGCGCGGGCGGCGTCACCGACGATGATGGGAGTAATCGGCGTTTCGCTCAGGCCGGTGTTGAAGCCGAGCTTCTTCAGGCGGCGCTTGAAAAACTTAGTGTTCGCCCAAAGTTTCTTGATGAGTTTTTCTCCTTCAAGGGAATCGAGCAACTCGAAGGCCGCCTGGCAGGTAGCGACCACCGAGGGCGGATGGGAGGTGGAAAAGAGAAACGGGCGCGCGCGCTGGCAGAGAAAGTCAATCAGGTCGCGCGAGCCGCACACGTAGCCGCCCAGCGAGCCGACGGCTTTCGAGAGCGTACCCACCTGGATGTCCACGCGACCGTGGAGGCCGAAGTGGTCCACGGTGCCGCGGCCGCCGCGTCCCACGACGCCGCTGGCGTGGGCGTCGTCCACCATCATCAGGCAGCCGTATTTTTCCGCCAGCGCGCAGAGCTCGGGCAGGGGCGCGAGGTCACCGTCCATCGAGAAGACGCCGTCGGTGATGAGCAGCTTGCGGCCGTTCCAGTTCTGTGTTTCCCGCAGAATTTCTTCGCAGTGGTTGAGGTCTTTGTGGCGAAAGATTTTTCGCGTGGCCTTGGAGAGGCGGCCGCCGTCAATGATGCTGGCGTGGTTGAGCTCGTCGGAGATGATCAAGTCGTTCTCGCCCAGGATGGCCTGCACGGTGCCGGCGTTGGCGGTGAAGCCGGACTGAAACACCACCGCGGCCTCGGTGTGCTTGAAGCGGGCAATCTGCTCCTCGAGCTGCAAGTGGATGTCCATGGTGCCGGCGATGGTGCGCACGGCGCCCGAGCCCACGCCGTGAGTGCGGATGGCGGCCAGCGCGGCCCGGCGCAGCTTGCGGTGAGTGGTGAGGCCGAGGTAGTTGTTCGAAGAAAGGTTGATGACCTGCCGGCCGTCGAAGGTGGCCACGGGCAACTGCTCGCCCTGGAGCACGCGCGGCTTCTGATAGAGCTTCTGTTGCTTGAGGTTTTCCAGCTCCTCGTGCAGATAGGCGAGCGCGGGTCGGGTGCCGGCGGGGGCGGTCATCGCGGTTTCTCCTTTCGGGCTACTTGGGAACGCCGTTCGGATACAGCAGAATTTTGGAGGCCTGTCCTTTGGCGAGCAGCTCAAAGGCACGGTCGAAGCGCTCCAGTGAGAAGCGGTCGCTGATGATGGGCTCCAGATTGAGTTTGCCCGCTTTGAGCAGGGCCAGCATCCGATACCAGGTGTCGTACATGCGGCGGCCAAAAATTCCTTGCACGGTGGCGCCCTTGAAAATCACGTCGGGCACCAGATCGAGCGTCACTGGCTCGGGGGGCAGGCCGAGCAGCGAGAGCCGGCCGCCGGCCCGCAGCATCTTGAAAGCCTGCTGAATGGCTTTCGGGTGGCCACTCATCTCCAGGACCACGTCGGCTCCGGAACCGCCCGTGGCTTCGCGCACCGCCGCCACCACGTCGGTTTCTTTGGGATTGAACACAGCTGTAGCGCCAATCTGCTGCGCCAGCTTGAGGCGCGCGGGTTTGACTTCGATGCCGTAGACTGCCGTGGCCCCGCAGGCGTTTGCCACTTCAATGGACATCAGGCCGATGGGTCCGCAGCCGACCACGGCCACTGTTTGCCCGGAAATTTCTCCGGCCAGCACGCTGTGGACAGCATTGCCGAGTGGGTCGAGCACAGCGGCGTAATCGCGGGGAATGTTGGCGTCAAGCGGCAGGATATTGGAGGCGGGAATCTTGACCCACTGGGCGAAACAGCCGTCGAGATCAATCCCGATAATCTTCAGGTTCTGGCAGACGTGCTGTTGGCCGATGCGGCATTGCAGGCAGTGGCCGCAGGCGACGTGCATTTCGGCGCTGACGAATTGTCCCGGCTTGAAGGCTTCGACTTCACTACCCACCCGCTCGACCGTGCCGCAGAATTCGTGCCCGAAGATCAGCGGCGGGTGAATGCGCTCGCGCATCACCGGGTCCCAGGCGTAGATGTGCAAATCGGTGCCACAGATGGAGGCCGCCTCCACATTCACCAGGACGTCGTTCGGGCCCAGTTTGGGAGCGGGACGGCGCGCCAGCACCGCGCCCCGCGCCGGGCGGGCTTTCACCAGAGCTTTCATGGTTGAGGGCATCGGAATCGGGAACCGCTAACGTGGAGAAAGCTCATCTTAGCACAAAGCGGGGCGAGCCAGGCTCTCGCGCGACCCGGATTACATGATGCGCTTGCGCAGTTGTTCGAGGGCTTGCTGCGCCAGCTCGTAGCTGGGGGCGATGCTCAGTGCTTTTTCAAAGCACTCGCGGGCGCGGTTGAGCATGTCCTTGGCCAGGTAGACCCGGCCGAGGTTGTAGTGCGGGTAATGGTAGGACTCGTAGCGCTTGGCGTGGATGGCCTGTTCAAGCCAAGAAATGGCTTCGTCGAATTCTCCTTTTTCGATGAGATAGGCGCCGATGTCGTTGTAGGGGTTGCCGAAGTCGGGGTCAATCTCGATGGCTTTCTTGCACTCAGCAATAGCTTCATCAAGCTTCCCCTGGAAGTGATAGGTCCAGCCGAGGAAGGTGTGGGCTTCGGCGGTGGGGTGGGTGGCGATGGAACGCTGGTAGAGGTCCACGGCGACCTCGAACTCGCCCTCCATCTGGTGCTTGTAGGCTTCTTGCAGCAGCTCCCAGGCCCGCGCCAGTTGTTCAGTGGCCATCGTCGGTTTTTCTCCGCGATGGCCAGTGAGTAACACAGCGCTTCCGGGTTGTCAACGCTACGAGCCGTTGTTAGGATGCGCGCTCTGGAGGGACGACCATCGCCGCCTGGGTCGGGAGCGTAGTGGTGTTTGCCGCGGGGGCGCTACTGACCGCCGGATTGGCGGCGCTGCTGCGGGCAGGACTGATCGCGGTCCTCGAGCCGCGCGGGCACGGTCTCGATCGCTGGCGCCGCCGCTGGTTTCATCCCGAGCGCGAGATGGGGTCTTTCCTCGAGGCCTTGCTGCTCTTGTCATTCTTGCTGGCTTTCAGCAGGAGTTACGAGCTCGCGTGGTGGATTACCGCTGCGCTTTTCCCTGTGTGGGCCATGCATCTGCCGGTTGACCTCTGGACCTGGGCTCGACTCCGCCTGCGGCCGCAGGGGACGCTGGAGCTGCACCAGCGCGGCTTCCTGCTGCTCGATGTGGGCCCGCTGTGGCTGCGGGCGGTGGTAGGGGCGCTGGCGGCGGCCCTGTATTTTCTTGTGCCTCCGATTCGTTTCGCGCTCGGAACGGGGATGGGTTTCATGGTGTCGCGACTTCAGCAGTGGCTGAATTAGGTCAGGGGCGTATCATCGAAGGAGAGAGGGCAACTGAGCGAATGAGAATCTTCCTGAGATTCGCAGGTTTCTTGTTGGTGTCTTTCCTCTTGACCCTTTCACCGCTGGCAGGGCAGGAGAAGAAGCCCGCGGAGAAAACCGAAAAAGATGCTCCCAAAGGAGACGCCATCACGGGCAAGAAACTCTACAAAGCCCACTGCGCCATCTGCCATTTTGCCGACGCTTCCATCGACAAAGTCGGGCCGGGGATGAAGAGCTTGTTCCATCTGAAAAAGTTATCGAAGAGCGGCCAGCCGGCCACGGAAGAAAGCATCCGCAAGATTATTCTCGACGGCGCCGGCGATCCCAAGATGCCCTTGATGCCGCACTTCCGCGACATCCTCAGCCCCGCAGACCTGGACGATCTGGTGGCCTACCTAAAGACCCTTTAACGCAGGCCCCGGCGCAGGGTCAGGCCGCCGTCCACGGTAATGATCTGGCCGGTAAGATAATTGTCGGGTTCGAGGAGTAAGCGGATGACGCGCGCCACATCCTCAGGGTGGCCAAAGCGCGAGATGGTTTTGTCGCGAAGGTAGGAATCATATTTTCCGGCCTGAAGGCTGGCCAGGCCCATCCCCGTCATGGTGATGCCGGGCGCGACCACGTTCACCCGCAGCGAACCCCACTGGCGCGCCAGGATGAGCGCCGCGTGCAGCAATGCGGCCTTGGGGACGGCGTAGTTCAGGCTGCCCTCGAAGGGGGCCACCGCCTGCATGCTGACGAGAAACACCAGGCTGCCGGAGATCTTGTGCGCCAGCATGTGCTCACCTGCTTGGCGAGGAGCACGGGAGCGATGTAGTTGATCGCGAGCGAGTCGCTGAGGGCGCGCTCATCGAGGGCGGCATAGTCGACGCGTGCTGGGTCGCCGAGGAAGCTGACAAACCCGTAGATTTCGCCGGTCAGCTCTGCCGCGGCTTTCACCAGTTGCTGGCGCGCTTCAGCTTGGCGAAGGTCGCCTCGGACGCAGTGGACGCGCCCCGGACCGCGGGCGTTGAGAGCGGCGGCGAGGTCCTCGGCGCGGACCTGATTCTGGCGGTAGCCAATGACCACCTGCGCGCCCTCCGCGATGAGCAGCGCCACGGTGGCGGCGCCCAGGCCGCCAGCGCCTCCGGGGGCGAGAATCACTTT
>JBOGNW010000047.1:0-8312 GCA_050747425.1 Candidatus Acidiferrales bacterium | reverse complement strand
CGCACGCGGCCAACACCAGGACAGCGAAAGACGGTCGCGTCAAGCGAGTCACGAGCGCGTGCGGGCCGGGGCGGGCTCGGGCGGCGTCCCCGGGCTCTCGCTCGCTTCCCGCCCCAGGGACTCGCCTTCCACCCACACCGCCCCATCGAGGAAGTACTCTTTTTTCCAAATGGGCACGGTGCGCTTCAAGCGCTCGATGGCCAGGCGGCAGGCGTCGAAGGCGGAAGCCCGGTGCGACGCGCTGACGGCGATGAGCACGCTGGTTTCGCCGATTTCGAGGCGGCCGAGGCGATGGACGATGGCCACGCCATCCAAAGCGAAACAAGCGCGGAGTTCAGCCGCGATGGCCCGCATTCTTTCGAGAGCCATGGGTTCGTAGGCTTCGTAATCGAGGTAGAGCGTCTCCCGGCTCCCCGAGTGGTTGCGGACGATGCCGTCGAACACCACCACGGCGCCGTCCCGGGGGGCCTTGAGGGCGGCGACGATTTCCTGGGTGAGAATGGGCGAGCGAGTCAGCTCAATGCGGTCGCGCGCCGCTCCGCCGCTCACCGGGGGCAAAAACGCCACTTCGTCGTTCGGCTGCAGCGCCGCCGAAGCGTCGGCGTACTCCTGGTTGACCGCTACGGCGATGCTGGGCCGGAATTCTTGCCAGCGCGGGAAGCGCTGCTGGTAGTGGGCCACCAGGTCGGCGACCGAGGCGCCCGCCGGCAGCTCCACCTGGTCTTCGGCTGCGCCCACCACATCTTTCAACTGGCCGAAGAAGAGTACTTTCACCCGCATTGGCATCGCCAAGAGCAGAAAGGCAGCTTAGCACCTCGTCTTGTTCGATGGCAAACCGGCACTTCGCGGATGCTAGAATTCTCGGCAGAGACGATGAAAACCGTTTTGGTTGTGGGGCGTGACTGGCAATTTCGCGCCCTGGTGCGGGCGCAATTGCGGGAAGAGGGTTTCGAGGCTCTGGGGTTTGATTCGCTCAACGACGCCCAGGAAGAAACCACCGGCGCGGCGCCCCCGGCGCTCGTGGTCATCGACACCACCGAAACCTCGCCCGAGGAAAAGCAGCAAATGGCGGAACTTGCCGAACGCCTTCCCGTGCTGGTCGTAGCTGCGGCCCAGGAATCGCTGGGAAACGCGCGACTACAAGTTTTGCGCCGTCCGGGGGCGGTGAGCACCGTGGTCAAAGAAGCCGAGCGCATCGTCGCCTCACCCGCCAACCCTTCTCCTCCCTCCTAGCCGGCTTTGCCGCGCGCCAGCAGCCTGCTAGACTTGAACGCTCTTCGTACCGACAACTTGATGGAACCCACCAAAGAGAGTCCACTCCTGGTAACAGAAGAAGTCCCGGCGGCCGCGCCGCCGCTCGAGCTGAGCCTGCCCGCTCGTCTTTTCGCGCCCCGCACAGGAATGCTGCGGGCGCTGCGGCACCGCAACTACCGCTTGTTCTGGACAGGGAACTTTCTGTCCAACATCGGCACCTGGATGCATCAGGTGGCGCTGGGCTGGCTGGTGCTGGAGCTGACCAACTCGCCGTTTCGCCTGGGGCTGGTGGGATTCGCGCAATTCATCCCGGCGCTGCTTTTTTCTCTTCCCGGAGGTGTGATCGCCGACCGCGTCAACCGGCGGCGGTGGCTGCTGGGAACTCATTCGGTGATGCTGGTGCTGGCCCTGACGCTCGCCCTCGGGGTTACCCTCGGGGTCATCAACTACCCGGCCATCCTGGCCATAGCCTTTCTCCTGGGGACGACCAGCGCCCTCAACTTCCCTGCCTTTCAGGCGATGGTGCACGACCTCTCCAGCCACGAGGACCAACTGAACGCCATCGCTCTCAACTCCCTGCAGTTCAATACCTCGCGTTTCATCGGCCCCGCCCTGGCGGGCATTTTCGTCAGCACAGTGGGGCTGGCGAGCTGCTTCTACATCAACGCCGCCAGCTTTCTGGCGCCTCTGGTGGCGCTGGGGCTGGTGAACTACGCGGCCCAGTCGCCTGCCGGGAGCTCCTCTATGGCCCGAGGCTTGCTCGAAGGCGTCCACTATCTCCGCGCTCATCCCCGCATTTTCTTGCTGGTGAGTCTGGTGGCGATGATGAGCTTGTTCGGAATGCCATATCTCATTTTTCTGCCCGTTTTCGCCCGCGATGTTCTCGGGGTCGGGGCCCGCGGCCTCGGATACCTGTTTTCGGCCAGCGGCGGTGGGGCGCTCCTGGGAGCAATTCTTCTCGCTGGCTGGCGGGCAGAGTGGCGCCGCGGGCCGCTGGTGCTGGGTGGCACGTTGTTCTTTTTCGGCGGGGTGCTGCTGCTGGCGCTTTCACGCAACTACACCCTTTCGCTGGCCGCTCTGGCCATTGTAGGCGCGGCCATGGTGTGCGCGGTGGCCACCATCAACAGCCTGCTGCAATCGCTGGTCGCCGACCGAGTGCGCGGGCGCGTGCTCGGCTGGCACTCCATGGCTTACCTCGGCTTCAGCCCCATTGGCAGCCTGCTGGTGGGAGCGCTGGCTGATTGGTGGGGAACGCCGCTGGCGCTGGCCGCTTCCGCGGCCCTGCCGCTGCTGGTCACGCTTTTTCTGATACTGGCCGTGCCCTGGCTGCGCCACTTGCAATAGAAAAGAAAACAGAGACAATAGAGGCCATGGAAGAAACCCACGCCTCCACCACGGAGAAAACCGCGGCGGATAAGCCCGTTATCCACCGGGTGTGCGAAGCTTGTAACAATATGTTCGCTACCTATCCTGGCTCGAAGATTACCCGCTGCTCCAACTGCACCAAAGAACACAGCAAAGAATAAAGCGAGCTCGAAGCCTTCCCAGCCATAGTTTTTCCGCTGGTTCCCGTGGCAGAAGGAAGAAGGAAGGCTGGCTCAGCAGACCTTGATGGCCATCATCACGCGATCGTCCTGGTGCTCGCCGCCGCGGGAAAAAATATCCACGTCGGTAATGATGGCGTCCACGATCTCTTCCGCCGAACGGTGGAGATTCGCCTTGGCGTTGGTGACCACCCGCTCGGCTTCGTATTGGTTGCCGGCAACGTCGGCCGCCTCGGTGATGCCGTCCGTGCAGGCCAGGATGACGTCGCCCGTCTGCAGCTTCAGGTAACCGCGGTCGTAGCGCATGTGGGGGAACAGGCCAATGACGATGCCGCCTTCCTTCAGGAAGACGGCCTCGCCATCCGGCCGCACCACCATGGGCGGGATGTGGCCGGCATTAATGTAGTGCAAGCCGCGGCCTTCGAGGTCAATCAGGCCCATGAACAAGGTCATGAACTTGCGCGAGCGCGTGCTTTGCAGAATGGTTTCATTTAAGGTGTAAAGGATACCTTGCAGCGAATGCACGTGCAGCACCAGCGCGTGTAACGTCGCCTGCAGATTCGACATGATGAGCGCCGAGCCGGCTCCCTTGCCTTCCACGTCGGCGACCACAAAGAGCAAGGTGTTGGGGTTCAACTGGATGAAATCGTAGTAGTCGCCGCCCACCTGCCGCGAGCTCTGATGGCGCACCTGCACCTCGAAGCCTTTAAGAATGGGCGGGTTGTCCGGCAGCAGCGCGCGCTGGATCTCGCGCGCCAGGTTCAACTCCCGCTCCATTTGCTGCCGCTCCACAGATTCTCGGTGCAGCCGCGCGTTCTCGAGCGCGATGGCGGAATGGACTGACAAATCCTGCAAGAACTCGATGTCAGCCTGATTGAACATTCCCTCGCGTTTGTTCAAGAGCTGCAGTACACCCACGATCTTGCTGGCGCGGTCATTGATGGGCAGGCAGAGCAGGCTGCGCGTGCGGTAGCCGAAGCGCTGGTCGAAGCTGCGGTCGAAGCGCGGGTCGTCGTAGGCGTCGGCGAGATTCAGCACTTCGCCCGTCTGCGCCACGTTCCCTGCGATGCCCCGCCCCATGGGCAGCCGAATTTCCTTTTCCACCAGGCCCTGGGCGACCAGCGACCAAATCTGTTTCTCTTTGTGGTCGACGAGAAACAGGCTGCCGCGGTCGGCGCCCGTGTACTGGGTGGCGATGGTCAGAATGATGTCCAATAGCTCGGCCAGGTCAAGCGTCGAGTTGAGAATCTTGCTGGCCTCGACCAGGAATTGCAGGCGGTCAAGAACGCGCGCCTGCTCGGCCAGCAGCTCGCGCGCCTCCGGCAACGTGGCCGGCGTCGGGATGCTTACCGGCGTATGGGCCAGTCGCGAGGCCACGGGCTCGGTGGTCGTATTGGCCTTCACATCTTGCGCCATGGTTGTCCGCGAAGCGGCCTGCCGCGAGCCGATTCTGAGGAGATGAGACGCCCATACTAGGAAAATTCGCCGACAAAGTAAAGGAAAACTCTGCGTAGCGTCGGTTAGCGCGTCAGTTCGTGAAGGAAAGACTCCGACTCGAGGGAGGAAAAAAGAATCTCGCGGTTCAGGAATCCTTGGCGACGCCGAAGACGCCCTTCGAGCGTTTTCACCACATCGCGCATACGCACCGCCAGTTGCACGATGGTCTCCAGGCGCGTGCGCGCTTCTGGCGAAAGCTCCTTCGCCTCCGCCAGGATCAGCTCGGCATTGCCCAGCACACCCGTCAGCGGGTTATTGATTTCATGCCGCACGATGCGCCCCAGCTCCTCGCGCAACACGGGGCGCTGCTGGAGCACCCGCGCCAGCCACAGGCGCAGCAAGGGACGGTAGTTCCCGGCCTGCAGCAGCACCTCGGTCCCTTCGCGGCCCACTACGTCGGCGGCCGACTCCTCGAAGCCGGGCGGGATCAGCACCAGCGTGGGCACGGGCGTCTCCTCGCGGAACAGTTGCGGCACCGCCTCGCGCAGGCCGGCATAGGCGGCAAAACCGCAGATGATGACTCTGACCGGGCCGGCTTCCGCGACCGCGACCGCCTCGGCCGGCCGCGCGACCGCGTCGAGGCGAACTCCGGGCGGCATGGCCGCCAGCCCCCGGGCGAGAGCTTCTTCTTCCTCCGGGCGGACCGCCACCAAGAGAACGCGGTCTTCACCCCCGTGCGGTGCCGGATTGCCGTTGGTCATCGTCTTCTCCTTTCGGTGCCGGTTGCTGTCAAATCGTTCAATGCACGCGCGGCGGCCCCTCGGCGGGCAAAGCCGCCTCCAGGTCGTGCAGCAGGTTGCTCACTACCGAACGCAGCTCGTCCACATGGAAGGGCTTGGCCAGGTAGGGCAGACGCGTCTGCTCCAGAAAAGACAGCGTCTCCCGCGCCAGCGTGTCCCCGGTGGTAAACAACACCCGCCGCGCCTGTCCCGGCTGCCGTTCCACCAGCAGGCGGTGGAAACCCGGGCCGTCCAGCTCCGGCATACGGATATCGCAGATAATCAACTGGAACGGCTCGCGGAAAACTTCGGCCAGCGCACGGCGGCTATCGGTGTGCACGCGCACGGTGTGTCCCTGCTGCCGCAGGGCATCGGCAATCAGGTGAGCCACCACCGGCTCGTCATCCACCACCAAAATCCGCTGGCCCTCTTTCTTCACCGCGCGCGCCGGAGCCCGAGCGGCCGCCGCCGGGCGCGTCCGCACCGTCATCGGCTCCATCGGCAGCTCCACCCGGAAGGTGGCGCCCCCGCCGGGATTGCTCTCCACCCGGATGTCCCCGCCGTGTTCGCGCACAATCGCTTGCGAGATCGAAAGTCCCAGGCCCGTGCCCTCCGGCGCGGCCTTGGTGGTGAAGAAGGGGTCGAAGATGTGAGGGAGCACGGCCGGCGGAATGCCGGGGCCGTCGTCGGTGATTTCCACCCGCACGCACTCGTGCTCAGGCAGCCAGCTGGTGCGCAGGGTAATCCGCCCGTGCTGGCGCTGGCTGCGGATGGCTTGCTCGGCGTTGAGCAGCAGGTTCAGGAAAACCTGCTGCAACTGATTCAAGTCTCCCCGCACCGGCGGAATACGCGAGGAAAACTCCTGCACCACCTGGATGTTTTCGATTTTCAGTTCATAGGAGCGCAGGGAGAGCGCTCGCAAGAGGGTTTCATTGACGTTGACTGGTTGTTTTTCCGCCCGATCGCCGCGGGCGAACAGCAGCAGGCTCTTGACGATGCGCCCCGCCCGCTCCGCCTCCACCCGCAACCGCCACACCTTTTCCTGCAGGTCCGGCGAGAGGCTTTTGGCCCCCAGCAGCTCCGCGTAACCCGTCACCGCCGTCAGCGGGTTGTTGAGCTCGTGGGCAATGCCAGAGAGGAGTTGGCCCAGAATCGCCAGCTTCTCCCGCTGCACCACCTTGTCCTGGAGAATCCGTTGGGCGGTGATGTCGCGGTAGACCTCCAGGCGTCCGATGAAGTTCTGCTCGTCATCGAGCAGCGGCCGGGCGTAGCGTTCCAGCACGCGCCGCCGCGGACGGACCAGCTCCAGCTCATCCCAGGCCACTTCCTGGGGCCGGGCCACCAGTTCCTGCCAGCGGGCCAACGTCTCCTCAGAAGTGCTAAAACTCGTCTTGAGCCGCTCCAGCACCTCGCTCTGCACAATCCCGGGCCCCAGCTCCTGCAAGTTCACCCCCAGCAGTTGCGCCAGCCGATGGTTGGCTGCCACCACCCGGCCCGTGGTATCGAGCACCCACACGCCGTCCTGCACGGAATCGAGCAGGCCGAGAAAGCGCGCCTGGTGGAGGCGGACGTCCTGTTCCACGGCGCGCTCTGGCTCCTGCTCCCGGAGAAAACCGAGCAGCAGCGGCGCCCCGTCGGGCGGCGGCGGCAACTCTGAGAGGCGCAGCCGGCAGGGCTGCCAGGCGCCCGACTTGGTGCGCCACTCCACCCCCAGCTCCAGGCTCTGCTGCGGGCGGTCTTGCAGCCACAAGCAAAGCGTTTCCCAGTGCGGGGGGCGGAGAAAATCAGCCAACGAGCGATGGTCGAGCTCCTCCTGGGTGCAGCCGCTCAAGCGCAGCAAGGCGCGGTTGGGAAGGCGCAGACGCCCGCTGGGGTCGAGGAAGAAGAGGCCGTCCTCCAGGTGGTCAAAAAGAGCTTGCAAGCGCCACCGGTCACGCTCGAGGAATCTCCGGGCGCGCTGCTCGGCCACCGCAGCGGCGGCCAGCAAAGCCAGATCCGTCCGATCGGTGCCCTGGTTCCGGCCGGCAACCAAAGGATGGGGGCCGCACAGCAACACTACGCCCGAAGAGTTTTCGCCCGCTCCCAGAGGCACCACCGCCAGGTACAAACCGCTCGCGGCCAACTCCGGCAGCCAGGGCTCAAACGCCGCCGACAACTCACCCGGCTCACAAAGAACCGGACGCGGCTCCGTCTCCGCGCGCTCCCAGGGAAATACGCTCGAGCCACCCCGGGGCAAGCGCCCCGGCAGCAGATGCGTGGCGCCTGCCGCGGCTACCTGTTCCCAACCATCCGTCTGCCGCTCGTAGAGCCCCGCCGCCTCTACCCCTGGGCCGATACAGGCTGCCGCCAGCTGCTCGAGCACAGCCGGCGTCAGCCAGCGCTCAAGCAGCGCCAACTCGAAGCGATGGCGACGCGCGCTCTCTTCCTGGACAGCTTCGAGCTGCGCCCGCAGCCCGCGACCCTCAAGTAGCAAAGCCGCCAGCGAAGCCAGCCCTGTCGCCCACTCCAGCTCTTCTGCCGTTGGCTCCGGCGCTTCGCCCCGGAACACAGCCAGTAAACATCCAAAGGTCCGCCCGCGCGCAGCCAACGGAAACAGCAAGGCATCCCGCGCGGCGAGCAAGGGGATTTCTGACGGGGTGGGCCCCACCTCCACCCATTGCGACTCTCCCCGCGCCAGCGCCTCCTGCCAGGAGGGCAGAGCCTCGAGCGATAACTCCCCGCCCACTTCCCACTCCGGCATCGAGGCCACCAAGGGCCTCAATTGCTGGCGGCCGGGGTCGTATTCCATCAGGGTGATGGCTTCGGAGTCGAAAAACTCCCCCAGCAAACGGCAAACTTCGCGACCAGCGTCTTCCCACCCGGTGCCCTGAGCCACCTCCCGAGCCATCTCGAGCAGGCGCCCCGTTAAGCGGGGCTGAACGTTTCGCTCGAACCATCTGGGCATGGTAAAGGCCTGGGTCCGGCAACTCCGACCGGCAAATGTCCCCCCGTCTCCAAGCAGTCTGCTGGCCACTTGCTGTACACAGGAACCCTTTAGCCGCCAACGGGATAGGGAAAGACCCTCAGGCGGGGCGAACAGGAAATATCAAAATGAAACTCGGCGGCTTTCCCAAATGTGAAAGCCTTCTCGGTGGGCTCGGCGGACGGGCACGGCTTCAGGCGTGCCGAAAAGTAGCGCAAAAAACTTGGGCCTTAGCCCCTGAGGGCCTTTTACCATTAAACACGGGCTCGACCCTCACCGGCCACCGATTCACCGGTGACCGGTCTCCGCTCACGGTTCCCCTTCCTCCATTACGCT